>JAKAZJ010000278.1 GCA_021826565.1 Pseudomonadota bacterium
CGCCAGCCGCAGATCCACCCCGACACCCCAAAGATGCAGCGCGTCGGCCGGCACCCGCAGCCCGGACATCATCCGCGCCAGCCATTCCTCCGGCACGAAGCCGGTGGCGGCCAGGATCACTCCGCCCACCAGCCAATGGGTGGCAAATTCGCGCGCGGAACTCCAGAACGGCTGCCGTTCCCGGGCCATGGCGCAGATTAGGCGGAAAATCCCGCCTGCGACCAGTCCGGATTCGTGCTTTCAGGGCGAGTTTGTTCCGCGCATCCCGCCATTGTAGTACATTGCGCCGCAACATCGGAGGTCTTGCCGCGCGGAGGCGACCGCCTGTCTGGCGCCCTGATCGATTGCGCCAATCCACCAACCGCATCCGCCAACTCATCACCATGAACCTGGTCCTCGGCGCGATCGTGACGGTGCTCGCGGCGCTGTAGGGGGGCGTCCGGCCCCCTGAGGTGGCTCGGCCCCGACGGGTCAGCAGCGACAGAGTAGAGGACGGCCTGGCCGTCGGTGACGCAGTGCGGGCAGACCGAATAAAATCGCTGGCGACAAGCGACCGCGCGGCGGAAACCGCCATCAATCGGCCGCGGTCGTCCGCTACCGCGGCGCCGTCAGCGGGGCGGTCTCGGCGCTGAATGTCTCGGGGGCGGTGTCCATCGGCACCGCCAGCAGCGGGTCGGCACCCAGTCCGGCAGGCGCGTCGGGCGGTACCGTGGCGTCCGGCGCAACCGCAAGATCCCGCCAGCCGCCGCCGGTCAGGATCTCGGCCGGGCGGAAGCGCGCCTTGTAGGCCATCTTGCGGCTCTCGGCGACCCAGTAGCCCAGATACACGTGCGGCAGCCCCAACGACCGCGCCCGCTCGATCAGCCACAGGACCGCGTAGGTGCCAAGCGAATATCGTTCCCGGTCCGGATCGTAGAAGCTGTACACCGCCGACAGCCCGTCACCCAGCCGGTCGGTCAGGCAGGCGCCGATCAGAACACCGTCCGGGTCGCGGAACTCCACCACCCCGGTCTCGATCGGCGTGTCCTCCACCATGGCGCGGTAGTCGTAAAAGCTCATCGTCGCCATGTCGCCCTCGCCATGGCGGGCGTTCTGGTAGCGCTGGAACAGGTGGAATTGTTCCGCCGTCGCGCGGGCGGGCATTTCGAACACGTCCAGACCCGCATTGGCATGGGCGACGCGCCGCATGGTGCGGTCGGCACGGAAGCGGGCGACGGGGATGCGGATCGGCACGCAGGCCTGGCAGCCGGGGCAGACCGGGGCATAGGCGATGTTGTGGCTGCGGCGGAAGCCGGCGCGCGACAGGCGATCGTGCAGACCCTCGGCGCCGGGGCCGGTGATCTCGGTCACGACCTTCCGCTCCGTCCGGCCCGAGACATAGGGGCACGGCAACGGGGCGGTGGTGTAGAAGAACTGCGGGCGGCGCGGCGGCTTGTAGGTCATGGGGGCGTCCTGGACACATGGTTGTCGCGCGGGACGCCGGGGTCAATACGCCGGATGGGGGAAAACTTGCGCGGCCCCCCTCGCCCCTCTATCGCGCGACCGGCGGCACGGAGGTCACGATGCGGGTTCTGGTGGTGGGATCGGGCGGGCGCGAGCACGCGCTGTGCTGGGCATTGGCCGCCAGTCCGCTGCTGGACGCGCTGTTCTGCGCCCCGGGCAACCCGGGCATCGCCGCGCTGGCGACCTGCGTTCCCATCGATGCGCTCGACATCCCCGCCCTGGTCGCCTGCGCCCGCGCCGAGCGCATCGATCTGGTGGTGCCCGGTCCCGAGGCGCCGCTTGCCGCGGGCCTGGCCGACGCGATGGCAGCCGCCGGCATCGCCTGCTGCGGCCCGTCCGCCGCCGCCGCGCGGCTGGAATCCAGCAAGGGTTTCACCAAGGAAATCTGTGCCGCCGCCGCCATCCCCACCGCCGCCTGGGACATCTGCGACAGCGCGGACGCCGCCCGCGCCGCAATCCGTCGCCGCGGCGCGCCGGTGGTGGTCAAGGCCGATGGCCTGGCCGCCGGCAAGGGTGTGGTCGTGGCCGCGACCGAGGCCGAAGCGCTGGCCGCGGTCGATACCCTGGCCGCGCTGGGCGATGCCTTCGTGATCGAGGAATGCCTGGTCGGCGCCGAGCTTTCGTTCTTCGCCCTGTGCGACGGCGTGCACGCGATCCCGCTGGGCGGGGCGCAGGACCACAAGCGCGTGGGCGATGGCGACCGCGGCCCCAACACCGGCGGCATGGGCGCATTCAGCCCGGTCCCGGCGCTGACGCCGGCGCTGCAGGACGACATCATGGCCCGCATCGTCCGCCCCACCCTGGCGGCGATGACGGCGCGCGGAACGCCCTTCCGCGGCATCCTGTTCGCCGGGCTGATGCTCACGGCGGACGGACCGAAGCTGATCGAATACAATGTCCGCTTCGGCGACCCCGAATGCCAGGCGCTGCTGTTGCGACTGCGCTCCGACCTGCTGCCCGCTTTGGTCGCGGCCTGCGAGGGCGAGCTGGATCATTTCGACCTGCGTTCGTACGACCACGCCGCGGTCGCGGTCGTGCTGGCCGCCCGCGGCTACCCGGACGCACCCCAACGCGGCACCCCGATCCGCGGCCTGGACACAGCCGCCGCGCTGCCCGGCGTGCAGTTGTTCCACGCCGGCACCGCGCGCGATCCGTCCGGTGCGCTGGTCGCCGCCGGCGGGCGCGTGCTCACGGTCTGCGCGCTCGGCGCCACGGTGACGGAGGCGCGGACGCGGGCCTATGCGGCGGTGGCTGCGATCGACTGGCCGGGTGGGTTCTGCCGGCGGGATATCGGGATCAGCTTCTGACCCCGGCCAGAAGCAGCTCAGCCGGTCGGCGCCCACACCCCGGCGACCGGCACGGCTTCCATCGCGCCCGGCCAGGGCGGCATCGTAACCCCGAGCACCACCAGCGGCTCGGCGCCATCGCTGCGGGACTGAAACATCGTCCCGACCGGAAGGTTGACCGAGACGCCGGGGACCAGCGTGACGATCTCCTCATGCGCGGCATGGCGGCGCCAGATCCGGCCATGCCCCGCGAGCACGTACCACAGCTCCTCCACCGTGCGGTGGACCACCGCATGGGCGACGGCGCCGGGCGGCAGGGTGAACAGCGCCATGCCGCCGCGTGGACCGTCGCAGAGCAGACGCACCTCCGACCCGTCCGGAGCGATCGCGTCGGCAGCCGGCGCGGGCTGGCGAGTCTGCAACGCCGGCGATGCGTTGCCGGTCTGCGTCATCCGCGCCCCGCGCGGCCGGTTCCCGCACGCGCGCGCCGGCCGCGCTGCGCCGCCGCAATTGCGTCCCGCGCCCAGGCCAGCAGCAGGTCGGGCTGATCGTACAGCGTGTCCGGCACGGCGTAGTAGGTCTCGATCGAGACTTCCCGCCCCGCACGCTGGTAGCGGAACGCGTCGCTGCCGGCTTCCTGGAAGCGGGCACGCGTGGCCGCATCAACGCGGAAATACATCCGGTCCTGCGACAGCAGCGCGAACATGGCTCCGTCACGCATGATCCCGACACCGCCGAACAGGCGCCGCGCGTCCGGCCGCAGCGGCGCCAGAAGATCGAGCACGAACGCGCGGAATTCGGCACCGACGGTCATGGCGGTTGGCTGCGCCTGAAGGACCTGGCCCGCCTATGTCACCTCCCGCCCCAGCGCCTGTTCATAGACCCGCAGCACCGAGCTGGAATCGTCCGCCCCCATTCCCGCAGCCCGCGCGATCCGCATCAAATTCATCACCTGCGGCGCGATCATCCCGGGCATGCCCACCTCGTCGGCCAGCTCCAGCGCCAGGCGCAAATCCTTGTGCGCCAGGTCCAGCGCAAAGCCGGGCTTGAAGTCGCGCGCGAACGCCTTGGGCCCCAGGCCGCGGAACGCATCGGAATTGCCGGACGCGTTGCAGATCACGTCATACAGCTTGTGCGCGTCGATCCCGGCGGCGATGCCGAGCAGCAGCGCCTCGGCCGCAGCGGCGGCGTTGCAGAACGCCAGCATGTTGTTGCACAGCTTGGCGACCGATCCCATGCCGACCGGGCCGACATGGATCACCTCCTTCGAGAAGGATTTCAGGATCGGCAGATTGGCCTCGAACACCGCCGCATCGCCGCCCACCATGATGACGATGGTGCCGTCGGTCGCGCGCGGCACGCCGCCCGAGACCGGGGCTTCCAGCATCTTCACCCCCCACGCCGCCATGCCGTCATGGACGCGCC
>JAKAZJ010000279.1 GCA_021826565.1 Pseudomonadota bacterium
CCGGACCCGGACCCCGCCGCCCCGGCCGTCCCCCCGACTGGCGCCCCGACTGGCACCCCGACTGCCCCTTGGGCGGTCGCCGGGCGCTTTCTCACCCCGGCGGGGCGCCTCGACATCGGCACCGGCTCCCCACCGGACGGCCCGGCGGACCGGCGCGCGTTTCGGCTGGACGGCGCGGCCCCGCGCAGCCAGGCGGAGGTGGCGGCGCGCCTGGCCGCGGTCTGGCTGACCCCGCAGATGGACCGGCTGTTCGTGGAAGCCGCCTCGGGCCGCCGCCGCTTTCTCGATCGCCTGGTGTGGGCGCTGGAACCCGGCCATGCGCGGGAGGTGGCGGCGCATGACGCGGCCATGGCGGGGCGGAACCGCCTGCTCGCGCGGGGCGCCGGGCGGAGCGAGCAGGCCTGGCTGGCGGGCCTGGAAGACGAAATGGCCCGGCACGGCGTGGCCGCCGCCGCCGCCCGCGCCGGGCTGGTGGCACGGCTGGACGCGGCGCTGGCCGGCGCGGCGATCGCCGGATTCCCGCCCGCGCGCGCCGCCCTGGCCTGCCCGATCGCCGAGCGGCTGCGCGAGACCCCGGCGCTCGCGGTGGAGCAATGGCTGCGCGATCAACTGGCGGCGAACCGCGCCCGCGACGGGGCGGCCGGTTCCGCCGCGCTGGGGGCGCATCGCGCCGATCTCGCGCTGTGCGATGCGGCCAGCGGACGCCCCGCCGCGCTGGCCAGCACCGGCGAGCAGAAATCCCTGCTCGTCGGGTTGATCCTGGCCCATGCCGGGCTGATCGCCGCGGCGCGCGGATTCGCCCCCCTGCTGCTGCTGGACGAACCGGCGGTGCATCTGGACCCCGCCCGCCGCGCCGCGCTGTTCGCCGCCCTCGCCGCGCTGCCGGCGCAGACCCTGCTGAGCGGCACCGACGCCGAGACCTTCCTGCCCCTCGCCGAGGTCGCCGAGGCGCTGCGGGTGCGCGACGGCCGGCTGGAGCCGGATGCGCGCTTCACCGCGGCGGCGTCCTGAAGCGATACCAGCCGCCCGAAGGGCTGACCGGTCTCACCCCGCCAATTCGCCCGCCGCCGCGAGCGCGGCGATCGTCCGCGCCAACCCTGCCTCCCACGCCGGCAGCGCCACGCCGAACACGCGCGCCAGCTTGCCGCAGTCCAGCCGCGAGTCGGGCGGCCGGCGCACCGGCGTCGGCCAGTCGGCGGTGGCGATCGCCGCCACCTCCGGCACCGGCCAGCCAAACCGCGCGGCTTCCGCAAACGCCGCCACCGCCAGCCCGTGCCAGGAGGTGAAGCCGGCCCCGGCGGCTGCGGGTTGCGATCTCTCCCGCTGACCACGCACCGGCCCATGGCTACGTCCTCGGACCGGGATGGGCAGTGGTGGTCGATCTCTCCGGATCGAGGGTCCGGGAATTGATCGGCAGCACGGAGCGGGACGCACACCGGGTTTTGCAGCTGATCGCGGGGACCGGGAACAAGTGATGGACGCAGGGAGGCGTTTCCATGGCTGAGCTGACCGCGGTAGACTTCAAAGCAGCCAAGGGGCGCGGGGACGCGCGGCTACGCGGCCCGCGCGCCCAGAGATCGCGTTTCGACGCGGGCCGTAACCGGATCATCGTGCGGCTGACGACCGGGATGGAACTCGGCCTCGCACCGGGGCATGCCGAACGGCTACGCGGCGCTTCAACCGCCGACCTCAAGGTGATCGAGGTGGAGATGTGCGGGCTGGGGATCCAGTTCCTGCGGCTCGATGTCGATTTGTACGTGCCGGCGCTGTTGCAGGAGGTGATGGGGTCCAGTCAGAGGACGGCGGCCCGTCTTGGGGCGGAAGGCGGGTGGGCGCGGAGCGCCGCGAACATGGCGGCCTCACGGGCGAACGGGAAGCGGGGCCGGCGACCGCGGCTGGCCAGTGGGGCGGACGAAGGTTAGACGCGCCCCGTGGCAGGCGCACGATCGCCGGCAATTGGAAGTGCCAGGGGCGTATGGGGCCGTCTTCTCCACGACGTCCTCCCGCGGACGCGGGCCGCAGGGCATGCGGGTTGCCAGCGGCAGAATCAAATGGAGAGGTCAGCAAGTGCCGCCGCGAGCCTGTGCTCGAACTGGGCAAAAGAGGGGGCTTGGCGCAGCCTGGCCACGGATTGCCGCTGGGCAATTGCCGAAAAAAGCTGCCCCGCATCGACACGTCGCCGCCGCCCACGCACTTGGCTGATGGCGGCGTCCAGCACGGACTTCGGGTCGGGAAGCCTCTCCGCCGCAGTCCCGGTCGCGGGTAATCCGATCGACTCGGGCCGACCGCGCCACCCGAGCGCCGCGGTCACCGCCTCCGGATCTGCGAGCGCCCACGCCTCCATTTCATGACGTGGGGAGACAATGATGCATCGGACGGGGGGCCAGTTGCAGTGCTTCACCATTGCCTCGCAGTACGCTTCTGAGCGCGCCGCGATCCCGGCCGCAAGGTTTCGGCCGCCGGAGTCGGCGTGGATGAACAGGAGCTGGAATGCCTCACGCGCCGCGCACGCCTCCTTTGCGACCTTCTGAACGGTCGTACGTCGGAATGTGAATGCAGGCGCAAGGGGGATAGTGGCACGTCCGAGCCTGCGCGCCACGATGACGTCCTCCATCATGCGCGGAATCAGAACATCGAAATAAGCGGCATCGGTGGCGCCCTCGTAGAGAGTTGCCCAACTCACGAGTGTCATGCGGCATCGGTCGCGGTCTGGAGCAGACGTAGGACCTCCGTCCGCGAAAGCGACCGGTTGGCATCAAACAAATCAGGCGAAGAAGGGTCGAAAGAACGCATGCGGGTCTTCAAGAAACGGGTTCCTATCGTCGAGTCTATCGAGACAATGCTGTCTGCCGCAACGATCTCCTCATCCTTCAAGACTGACATGAGCTTCGGGGAATGGGTGGCGAGCAGGACCTGGAACGACGGAATATCGGGGTCCTGCGACACTGCCGCTGCGTTCCGCAGAAACGCTACCAGTTGAGGCACGCGGCCTTCATGCACGCCGTTCTCCGGCTCTTCGAAGCAGAGGGTACCGCGCCTGGCCGGGTCGTTGAGGACGGTCAATAAGGCCAACAGTCGCAGGGTGCCATCGGAAATCACGCGGGAGCTAAAGACCAGACCATCGTCAAACTGGAGGCCAAACGAATACTGCCGCTGGCCCGGGTCATCGCGACTCTCGATTCCCCGGACCGAGGGGATGAGCGAAGCGAGATCGGCGGCGATGTCTGCTAGCACGCCGTCCGGCCGGTTTTTGTCGGTTGTGGTTGCTTTCAAGTGTGCGAGTGCCGCGGCCAAATTTGACGCATCGGGTCGCAGGACGGGATCTGCAAACCGATCATTTGCACTTCGTGCTTCCTGCGGATTGATCTCGAGGAAGCGGATGCCGGCCAGCGTCTGGCGCAGGGCGTTCAAGTGCGGAAATTCCGCAGTTGCGATGGTCGAGAGCGCGGTGCGGGAGGCTTCTTTCAGCGAAATCGGCCTTGGATTGCCGTGCTTCTGTGGGCCGTCCTGGTGTACCAAGATCGCCTCGCCCGTCGGCGGCGTGCTGATGAATGGGCTTACCCGAAAGTTCCTGCTCAGCTTGACGCCCCGCAAGAACACCGCCCGGTCATCCTTGCGGGCGATCGGGGAGCACTTCTCGCTGGTGACGGATATTCCTCTCGGAACTCCGCTGGAATCCTTGGTCATTCGAAGCTGCAGCTCATAGCGAAGGCGCTGAGTCGGGGTTTCGTAGTTCTTGCCGAAGGCATCCACACCCTTCCGGCCAAGCAGGACCTCGACCGCGAAAGACATGCTGGCGGAGGTTCCGGAAGCGGTTCTACGGAACAGCTCCTCAGGCTCGCCGCGAAGGTCCTGCATCGCGGTCCGGATATCGTGTTGCGCGAGAAGCGAAAGGAACCGCAGAGCATCGAACAGGTTGGACTTGCCGCTCGCGTTGGGTCCCACGACCGCCATGAAGGGCCGCAGGTCGAGACTAAATTCCTCGAAGCTCTTGAACCCGTCGATCTCGATCCTGGTGAGCATGTTCTGTTGCTACCAACCTACCGTAGTCGTGAAAACTCCCCGGGGCAGATATCCGCTATCCTTCACCCCGCCAACGCCGCGATCGTCCGCGCCAGCCCCGCCTCCCACGCCGGCAGCGCCACGCCGAACACGCGCGCCAGCTTGCCGCAGTCCAGCCGCGAGTCGGGCGGCCGGC
>JAKAZJ010000280.1 GCA_021826565.1 Pseudomonadota bacterium
CACCCAGAGCACCGGCTCGGGCACGGGCATTTCCGAAGCCATTTCCGGCGTGGCGCAGATCGGCGCCTCCGACGCCTATCTGTCGGACGCGCTGATGAAGATGCATGCCGGGATGCTGAACATCCCGCTGGCGATCTCCTCGCAGATGGTCAACTACAATCTGCCGGGGCTGAACGGGACGCATCTGAAGCTCAGCGGTCCGGTGCTGGCCGGGATCTATTCCGGCAAGATCACCAAGTGGAACGACCAGGCGATCGCGGCGCTGAACCCCGGCGTGAAGCTGCCGGATCACGCCATCATCACCGTCCACCGCACCGATGGCAGCGGCGATACCTTCATCTTCAGCCAGTACCTGACCTTCTCGACCCCGGGCTGGGCGAAGACCACCGGGTACGGCACGTCGGTCAGCTGGCCCGCCGCCCCGGGCGCGATCGGTGCCGAGGGCAACCCCGGCATGGTCAACGCGATCAAGACCAACCCGTATGCGATCGCTTACATCGGCGTCAGTTTCAAGCAGGCGATCGATGAGGGCCATCTGGGTGAGGCGCTGCTGGAAAATCGCGCCGGCAAGTTCGTGCCGCTGACCGTGCCCAACGTGCAGGCCGCCGCCAATGCCATGGTGGCCAAGACCCCGAAGGACGAGCGCATCAGCCTGGTGTTCGCCCCCGGCGCCAATTCCTACCCGATCATCAACTACGAATACGCGATCGTGAACGACAAGCAGCACGACGCCACCACCGCGGCGGCGATGCGCAAGTTCTTCACCTGGGCGATCTCGCCCAAGGGCGGGAACGCGCCGCATTTCATGGCCGCGGTCAGCTTCGTCCCGCTGCCCCCCAGCGTGGTGAAGCTCAGCACCGCGCAGATCGGCCAGATCAAGTGATCGGTCGGGATTTCTGCTAAGCCTTGCGGCGCCGCCGGTCCCCCCGGCGGCGCCGTTCTTGTTTTCCGGACCGAAGATGACCTTCCGCCGTATCCTCGCTTTGTTCGCCGGCGTCCTGCCGGCCAGCCTGATCGCCGTGATCCTGTTCCTCGCGGTCTATTCCTGGCCCGCGGTCCGCTTCAACGGGCTGGGCTTCGTCACCTCCACAACCTGGAACCTGGGCAACACCTACGGCACCCCGATCACGCGTGACGGCGTGATGCTGCTGCCGGGGGCGCAATACGGCATCCTGTTCCTGATCGCCGGCACGCTGCTGTCCACCCTGATCGCGCTGCTGCTGGCGGTGCCCACCGGCGTCGGCGCGGCGATCTTCCTGGCCGAGGCGGTGCCGTCCAGTCTGCGCACCACGCTGTCCTTCCTGGTCGAGCTGCTGGCCGCCGTGCCTTCGGTGGTGTTCGGCCTGTGGGGCTACGCGGTGCTGATCCCGCTGCTCGGCCATCACATCTTTCCGGTGCTGGCCCGGGTGCTGTTCTGGCTGCCGTTCTTCAACGGCGCCACCGGATCGGGCTACGGGCTGCTCACTTCGGGCATCGTGCTGTCGCTGATGATCGTGCCGCTGATCGCCGCCACCCTGCGCGATGCGATCCTGGCCGAGCCGATGGTGCTGCGCGAGGCCGCCGCGGCGCTGGGCGCCACCCGCTTCGAAACGGTCTGGCGCGTCGTTCTGCCCGGCGTGCGCAAGATCCTGATCGGCGTCACCATCCTGGCCACCGGCCGCGCGCTGGGGGAAACGATGGCGGTACTGATGGTCAGCGGCAACGCGCTGAACTATCTGCCGCCCAGCATCTATTCGCCGATCTCCACCATGGCCGCCTTCATCGTCTCGCAGCTCGACAGCGCATTGCAGGACCCCACCGGTCTTGCGGTGCGCTCGCTGGCCGAGGTGGCGTTGGTGCTGTCGGTGATCTCGGTCGGCGTGAACGCCATCGCGCGGCTGGTGCTGTATCGCGCCGGCTTGAAAGGCGCGCGGGTATGAGCGCGACCCTGACCCTGCGCACGGCCCGGGTGCGCGCGCGCCGCCGCTGGTCCTCGGCCGGCTGGGTGCTATGTGGCGCCGCGTTCGGGCTGCTGGCGGTCGCCATGGGCTGGATTCTGCTGATGGTCCTGGTGCGCGGTATCGGCGCGCTGACGCCCAAGGTGTTCACCGAGGTGACGCAGGGCACCGGCGGCGGGCTGCTCAACGCGATCGAGGGAACCGTGGTGATCGGCATCGGCTCGATGCTGCTCGCGGTGCCGTTCGGCGTGGCGGCGGGGCTGTATGCCGCCCAGTTCACCCATAGCCGCTTTGCCAGCGCGATCCGTTTCATGGCCGATGTGCTGGTCGGCGTGCCGTCCATCGTGCTGGGCTATTTCGGCTACGTGACCATGGTGGAAGGCCTGGGCTGGAACTTCTCGCTCGCCGCGGCCTGCATCACGATTGCCATCCTGTGCCTGCCCTATATTTGCCGCACCACCGAACTGGCGCTGGGCCAGGTGCCGGCGGCGATGCAGGAAGCCGCCTATGCGCTGGGCGCCGGGGAAGGACGGGTCGCGTTCCGCATCGCCCTGCCGATGGCGCTGCCGGGCGTGCTCACCGGCATCCTGCTGGCGTTCGCGATCTCCGTCGGTGAGACGGCGCCGCTGATCTACACCGCCGGATGGTCGTCCTATCTCTGGACCGGGGCGGTCGTGCGCTCGCCGGTGGGGTATCTGACCTACGCGATCTGGGCGTTCATCAACGAACCCTTCGCCGCGGCGAACCAACTGGCCTATGCGGCGGCGTTCCTGGTGACGTTTCTGGTGCTGCTGATCAGCGTGGGCGCCCGGCTGGCGCTGTTGCGGCGGCGGTAGAGGGGGCGCCGACGGCGCGACGCCCCCCGCCTTATCAGCCCGTCGTCGCGGTCAGTAGGTGATCGGCTGCTTCAGCAGCGGCACCCAGACGCCGTTCTTCACCACGCACAGGAACGATTCATTCGACCCCTGGTGCTTGGCCGGCCCGAATGTCAGCGCCGGCGAGCCGAAGATGTCCTTGTAGCCGTGCACGGCCTCCAGCCCATGGATGAAGCTCGCTGTGGTGAGGTTCGGCCCCGCGTTGCGCAGCGCCGCCAGCACCACCTGCGCGCCGGTGTAGCCGATCTGCGCGGCGAAATTCGGGTCCTTGCCATAGCGCTTGTGGAATTCGGCGACGAAGGCCTTCACCGCCGGACGCGGGTCGTTCGGGGCCACGAACAGCATCGGCGTGACCGAGTAGAACCCGTTGGTGATCCCGCCGGGCGCCGAAGCCACCGCCGAGTCGTAGCTCGCCGCCTGGCCCATCATGGTGACATGCCAGCCGGTCTTGCGCACCGCCGAGATGATCTGGATCGTGTCGCGCACGATCGTGCCGAACACGATCAGGTCGCATTTGGCCGCATGCAGCTTGGCCACGTCGGCGCTGAAATCCATCGCCGTGGGCTGGAACCGCGTCTCCGCCGCCAGCTTCATGTGCAGCGCGGCGAGCTCGGCCGTCACGCCGTCCACGATGTCCTTGCCGAAATCGGTGTCCTGGGCGGCGATGCAGACCCGGCTTTTGTGCTCATGCGTGACGAAATACTTGATCCCGGCGCGCACCTGGTCGTAGTACGAGGACCCGAGCGCGAATTTCATCGGACTGAACGGCGTGTACATCGACCGCGCCGAGGTCAGCGGGAACACGTTCGGCACGCCGGCCGCGATCTGCATGGGCATGGTGGCGTTGTTCATCGGCGTGCCGCCGTTGGCGACCTCGATGAACACATGGTCCTCGTTCAGCAGCTTGTTCTCGGCCTGGATCGACAGCGGCACCTGATATTGATTGTCTTCGACGATATAGTGGATTTTGCGGCCGTCGATGCCCCCCTTGGCGTTGGCGTCGTCGAACACCATCCGCCAGGCGTCCGAATTGTTCACGCCCCACATCGCGGTGACGCCCGACAGATCGGTGTACGTGCCGATCTTGATCTCGGTCTTGCTGACCCCTTGGGTGCCGGCATGTGCCGGCAGGATGGCCGCGGCGGCCAGCGCCGTGGCCAGGAACAGGCGTTTCATGTTGTTTCCTCCATTGTTGCGGGTTCCCTCCGGCGTGGTGCGGCCAGAACGTCGCGCCGCAACGCGCCGAGCGAGGTGAGTTCCGGATCGCCGTCCGCCAGGCGTCGGTCCAGCACACGGAAAGCGCGGATCGGCGCGCTCCGGGCGGGGCCGGCGTTGACGCGGTCGATTTCCGGTTGCAGCAGCGCCACCAGCTCCGGCAGC
>JAKAZJ010000281.1 GCA_021826565.1 Pseudomonadota bacterium
CTCGGAATGGGCCGCCCCCCCCCCACCCTGGGCAGCCCCACCCCCGCCCGCTATAGCTCCGCCCATGAAACCACCGCACCGACCCCATGGCGGCCCGAAACCGGCCGGCGGCACCCGCGGCCCCGGCCAGCCCCCGCGCGGCGCATGGACCAAGCGCGGCCCCGCCCCGGACCCCCGCGCGCCGGACCAGCGCGCCGATCCCAACCGCCCGCCGCGGCGCGACCCGCCAGACCCAGATCGTCGCCCCGACGCCCCCCGCCCGCAACCCTCTTCCCGCCTGCAAACCGCCTGGCGCCCGCGGGAGCCGGAACGTCCGCGCGACTCCCATCGCGGCCCGCCGCCCGCGCCCGCCGGCGCCGTGTGGCTCTATGGTCAGCACGCGGTCGCCGCGGCGCTCGTCAACCCCGCCCGCCGCCTGCGCCGCCTGCTCGCCACCGAGGAGGCCGAGGCCGATCTGCTCACCCGCGTCCCGCGCCCCTGGCCGCTCGCCGCCGAGCGCATGGAACGCCCGCGCATCGATCAGCTGCTCGGCCGCGACGCGGTGCATCAGGGCCTCGCGCTGCTCGCCGACCCGCTGGCCGCGCCGCAACTGGCGCTGGTGCTGGACCGGCCCGGGCCGGTGCTGGTGCTGGACCAGGTCAGCGACCCGCGCAATGTCGGCGCGATCCTGCGCTCGGCCGCGGCGTTCGGCGCCGCCGGCGTGATCGCCCAGGACCGCAACGCGCCCGAGGAAACCGGCTCGCTGGCGAAAGCCGCCTCCGGCGCGCTGGAAACCGTGCCGCTGCTGCGCGCGGTCAACATCGCCCGCACCCTGGTGGCGCTGAAGGCCGCGGATCGCTGGGTGATCGGCCTGGACGCTGCCGGCACCGAAAAACTGTCCGGCGCCGCGCTCGCCGGGCGCAAGCTGGTTCTGGTGCTGGGCGCCGAGGGCCAGGGGCTGCGCCGCCTGACCCGGGAGACGTGCGACATCCTGGCGAAACTGGCGATGCCGGGCAGCATGGAAAGCCTGAACGTCTCCGCCGCCGCGGCGATTGCGCTGTACGAAACCACGAGATTGCCATGAGCTTCGATCCCGTCCCCGCCGCCACGGCGCTACGCGATGCCCGCGCCGCCGGCGGCGTCCTGCCGGTCCTGCCCGCCGCCATCGCGCCGCGCACCGAGGCCGAAGGCGCCGCGGTCCAGGCCGCGCTGGCGCGTCTGCTGGGGGCCGCGCCGCCGGCCGGCTTCAAGATCGGCGCCACGGCCAAACGGATGCAGGAGTATCTGGGGCTGGGCGGCCCCGCCGCCGGCTTCATGGTGGCCGCCGGCGTCCATCCCTCGGGCGTGCGCCTGCGCTTCGCGGAGTACCAGCGCCCCGGCGTGGAATGCGAACTGGCGGTGCGCCTGGCGCGCGATCTGCCGCCCGGCCCCTGCGACCTGGCGACCGCCACCGCCGCGGTCGGCGATTTCTTCACCGCGATCGAGGTGGTGGAAAACCGCTACCCCGACCTGGCCGCCTTCGGCACCCCAAGTCTGATCGCCGATCAGGTGTTCCACGCCGCCGCGGTCCTGGGCACGCCGGATGCGGATTGGCGCGGGCGCGACATCCCGGCCTTGCGCGGCACCTTGTCGATCGACGGCGCGGCGCGCGATCAGGGTGTGGCGGCGGACCTTCTTGGCCATCCGCTGAACGGGCTCGCATGGCTGGCCGCGTCCCCGGTTGCCGCCGCGTTTGGCGGTTTGCGCGCGGGGCAGGTGGTGCTGCTCGGCAGCGTCACGCCGCCGATCTGGCTGGACGCGCCGGGGGAGATCCTGGTGTCGTTCCCGCCGCTGCCGGAGGTGCGGGTAACGTTCCTTTAACCGGCGCCGGGCGATGCTGCCGCCGACCGCGCGTGTCCGCGCCGCGGCGCCCCTTTCGCCAGAACGGCGCTGCTGGAACGCGCGCATGAAGCCCCGTCCGAACGCCCCCTGGCACCTTCTGCCGGAACCGGAACAACTCGCTTTGACCCGCGCCGCGCTGACCCGCGCCGCGCAAACCATCGCCACCCAGGCGGAGACGCTGGCCGCGGAGATGGAGGCCGGCACCCTGGCCGATCACGGCGGCCCGGACGCGCTGCGTCTGCTGGCCGCGGTGGTGCGCACCCATGTCATGCCCGCCGGTGCCATGCCCGCCGGTCCGATCGGGCACGCATAGGCGGGGCGCGACGGCGCTGGTAGGTTTCCGCGCTGACCGCCATGCCGGAGGACCCGCCGATGACCGCCGATCCCGCCACAACGGGGCTATGGGACACGCTCGGTCTGCCCGCCGATGCGCTGGACGACCTGACATTGACCGGCGCGGACCCGGTGTTGCCGTCCTCGTTCGCGCTCGGCACCGCCGCGCGCGCCGCGGTGGCCGCCTCCGCCCTGGCCGCTTCCAGTCTGCACCGCCAGCGCGGCGGCGCACGCCAGGGCGTGGCCGTGGACATGGCCCACGCCGCCGCCGATTTTCATTCCGAGCACTGGATGACCGCGAACGGCGTGGCGCGCGGCGATGGCTGGGACCGCATCGCCGGGCTGCATCGCTGCGGCGATGGCCGCTGGGTGCGCCTGCACACCAATTTCCCGCATCACCGCGCCGGGGTGCTGGCGCTGCTCGGCTGCGATTATGACCGGGCCGCGGTCACCGCCGCGCTGCAATCCTGGACCGCGATCGGGTTCGAGGACGCGGCCGCCGCGGCCGGAATATGCGTCACCGCCGCGCGCCGCTTCGCGGAATGGGACGCGCATCCGAACGGCCAGGCGGTCCATGGCGAACCGCTGATCGGCTTCGAACGCCTGGATCGCGCGCCGCCGCGCCCGCTGCCGCCCGCCGCGGACCGTCCGCTCGCCGGGCTGCGCGTTCTGGACCTCACCCGCGTCATCGCCGGCCCGGTCTGCGGGCGCACGCTCGCCGCGCATGGGGCCGAGGTGCTGCGCCTCACCGCGCCGCATCTGTTCAACCCCGAACCGCTGGAGATCGACACCAGCCGGGGCAAGCGCTCGGCCTGTCTCGATCTGCGCGAGGCGGCGGCGCGGGAGATTCTGGCCGGGCTGATCGGCGGCGCGGATGTGTTCGTGCAGGGCTACCGGCAGGGCGCGCTTTCCGGCTTCGGCTTCGCCCCGGCGCAGGCGGCGGCGCTGCGCCCCGGGCTGATCTATGTCTCGCTCTGCGCCTATGGATTCACCGGCCCCTGGGCGGGGCGGCGCGGCTTCGACAGCCTCACCCAGACCGCCAGCGGATTCAACCTGGCCGAGGCCGAGGCGGCCCATGAGGCCACCCCGCGTGCGCTGCCGGTGCAGGCGCTTGATCACGCGTCCGGGTATCTGCTCGCCGCCGGGGCCTTGGCCGGCTTGGCGAAGCGCGCGACCGAAGGCGGCAGCTGGCATGTGCGCGTGTCGCTGGCGCGCACCGGGCAATGGATCCGTGGGCTGGGACGGATCGACGGCGGCCTGGGTGCGCCGGCGCCGACGCGGGCCGCGGTCGCCGGGTTCCTGGAGGAGACCGCAAGCGGCTACGGCCCCCTGGTCGCGGTGCGCCATCCGGGGCGGCTGGCCGCTACGCCGCCGCACTGGGCGCTGCCGGCGATGCCGCCCGGCACGCATCCCCCGCGCTGGGCGTGAGCGCCCAGATGAAGCGCGATTAATCCGGCGCGCACGCCGAGCGATCTCGACGCGCCCCGCCCCGTCCCTGTAGGTAGCCGTCGCCCCGCCGAGGACCCGCCATGCCCAAACTCGCCAAGCTGACCCGCCGCGCCGTGCTGCCGCTGATCGCAAGCGCCGTCGCCGCCCCTATCTCTGCCACCCGCGCCTTTGCCGCCCCCGCAACCCCCGCTACCGCCGCCCAGACCGCTTCCTGGGAAACCCCGCGCACCCTGGGTCACCCGGACGCGAAGATCGTGGTCGAGGAATGGTTCTCGCTCACCTGCACCCATTGTGCCGATTTCGCCGGCACCACCTTCCCCGAGCTGCGCAAGAAATTGATCGACACCGGGAAAATCCGCTGGGTGTTCCGCGATTTCCCGCTGGACAAGGTGGCGCTGTCCGCCGCCCAGGTGGCGCGCGCCCTGCCGCCGGAGCGCTACGTCGCGTTCGTGCTGGCGCTGTTTTCCTCGCAGGATCGCTGGGCTTTCGGCGCCGGGGAGAAATACCCGCAGCGGCTTTGGGAACTGGCCGCGCTGGCCGGCATGGAGCG
>JAKAZJ010000282.1 GCA_021826565.1 Pseudomonadota bacterium
TCCACCAGGATCGCCTCGGTGATCCAATACAGGCCGAACAGATTGTTACCGAATCCAAACCAGAATCCACGCCGCGCCGCGCCGCGCACGCCGGGCGCGACCTCGATCAGGATCAGCAGGCCGGGGATCGCCAGCAGCAGCGCCGGCAGCACGAACAGCGGCGGCAGCGCCAGCGCCGAGATCGCACCCAGCAGAAACGCCGCCAGATCCGCGCGCGCGCCGCGCAAGCCCCGCAACCGGGTCACCCCCAGGTCACGCCGGCGGCAGAGCGTCTCGATCACCGTCACGGAGCGTCCGACGTCCCCGGCTGGTCCGCCTGACGCTCGTAATGACGGAGGTATTTTTCAGTCACCTGGTCGGTCTTGACCACGATCGCCACATCGGTGGTGTTGAACGGGCGGTCGATCACGGCGCCATCCCCCACGAACCCGCCCAGGCGCAGATAGCCCTTGATCAGGGGTGGCAGCAGGGCAAGGCCCTGGCGTGGGGTCACGCGATCGGGGGGCAGGCGGCGCATCTCGACATAGCGCGCGGCCAGCGCGCGCGGACGTAGCTCGGGTGGGGCCAGGTGATGTTCGGCCAGATAGGTCAGCGCCGGCGCCAGCGCCTCGGGATCGGTGCCGTGCAGGCTGGCCACACCGAACATCAGATCGATCCGGTTGTGAAACACGTAGGCGGCGATCCCGGTCCACATCAGTTGCATCGCCGCCCGGCTGCGATACGCCGCATCGACGCAGGACCGGCCAAGCTCCAGCAACTGTCCGGGGTAGGACAGCAGTGCCGACAGGTCGAACTCGTCGGCTGAGTAGAAACCGCCCAAATCCGCCGCCACCGCGCGCCCGATCAGCCGGTAGGTGCCAACCACCTCCGGCGCGGCGGTTTCGTCCTGGCTGTGGTCCAGCACCAGCAAATGGTCGGCCGCGGCGTCGAACCGGTCGCGGTCCCGTCGGGAGGCGACGGTGGTCGGGTCGGGATGGGCGCCCATCTCGCCATAGAACACGCGGTAACGCAGCGCCTGGGCGGCGTCGCGCTCGGCGTCCGTCTCGGCCAGGCGCACGCCGAGCGGGCCGAGGCGCAGTTCGGGGAAGGCGGTGGTGCTCACGGCGCCGGGTCCGTGGCGCGGCGCGGCCGGGTCGTGCGGCGGGCGAATAATTCCAGGCGCAGGGAGACGAGGTCGAACCCAAGCCGCTCGGCGACGGCGCGCATCATGCTGTCGTAATCGGGATCCTGGAACTCGATCACCTTGCCGGTGTCGATATCGATCAGGTGGTAGTGATGGCCCGGGCCGGTCGGTTCGTAGCGGGCGCGGCCGCCGCCGAAATCGCGCCGTTCCAGGATGCCGCGCTCCTCCAGCAGCCGGACCGTGCGATAGACCGTGGCGATCGAGATGCGGGCGTCGAGCTTGGCGGCGCGGCGATACAGTTCCTCGACATCGGGATGGTCGGCGGCATCCGATAGGACGCGCGCGATCACCCGGCGTTGGCCGGTCATCTTCAGGCCTCGCTCGATGCAAAGACGCTCGATCCGCGATTCCACCATGTCCCCCGTGCCGCGCCGGTCCGGGACTGGAGGCCGACGGGGCGCACTCTACCGGTCCGCGCCGGGCGGTGGCAAACCGACTATGCGGCGGCGCGGCGGTTGCTATAACCCCGATCATGATCCTTCTTACCGGCGGCGCCGGCTTCATCGGCTCGAATCTTCATCGGTCCCTGGACCGCCGCGGTGCCGAGACCGTGGTGGTCGATTGGCTGGGCAGTGAGGGGAAATGGCGCAACCTGGCCGCGCACCCGCCAGCGCGGCTGATCCCGCCCGAGGCGCTGGAGGATTTCCTCGCCACCCGCCCGCCGATCGAGACGCTGATCCATCTGGGGGCCGTGAGCGAGACCACGGCGACCGATGGCGATCATGTCTGGGCGACGAATGTCGAACTGCCGCTGCGGCTGTGGCACTGGTGCGCGGCGCGCGGGGTGCGGTTCCTGTACGCCTCCTCGGCCGCCACCTACGGCGACGGGGCGGCGGGGTTCGACGATGCCCCCGCCGGGCTGGCGGCGCTGCGTCCGCTGAACCTGTATGGCTGGACCAAGCACGCCTTCGATCTGCGCGTGGCGGCGCTGCTGGCCGCCGGCGCGCCGCGCCCGCCGCAATGGGCGGGGATGAAGTTCTTCAACGTGTATGGGCCGAACGAATACCACAAAGGTCCGATGATCTCGGTGGTGAAGATCAAACACAATGAGGTCGCGGCCGGCCTGGCGCCGCGGCTGTTCCGCTCCGATCGGCCGGGGCTGGCGGACGGCGCCCAGGCGCGCGATTTTATCTGGATCGGCGACGTGATCGACGTGATCCTGTGGCTGTTGGACACGCCCACGGTGAACGGGCTGTTCAACGTCGGCACCGGGGCCGCGCGCAGCTATCGCGACCTGGCGCACGCGGTGTGCGACGCCGCCGGGGTGGCGCGCGCGATCGAGTTCATCGCCATGCCGGACCCGCTCCGCGGCCAGTACCAGTCCTTCACCCAGGCGAGCACCGCGCGGCTGCGCGCGGCCGGCTATCCCGGCCAGTTCACGCCGCTGGAGGAAGGCGTGCGCCGCTACGTCCAGGACTTTCTGCAACAATCGGACCCATACGTATGATCGCCCATCTGGCCGCCATCCTGGTCTATCCCGGGTTCGATCCGGTCGCGATCCATCTGGGTCCGCTGATGATCCGCTGGTACGCGCTGGCCTATATCACCGCACTGCTGATCGGCTGGCGCATGGCACGCCACCTGGTCCGCCGCGTCCCGGCGGTGGCAAGCCCCGAGCAGGTGGACGATTTTCTGACCTATGCCACGCTCGGCGTGGTGCTGGGCGGGCGGCTGGGTTACGTGCTGTTCTATCAGCCGGCGCTCTATTTCCATCACCCGCTGCTGATCCCGGCGGTCTGGGACGGCGGCATGAGCTTCCATGGCGGCGCGATCGGCGTCGCGGTGGCGATCACGTGGTTCTGTCGGCGCAACAAGATCCCGGTATTGTCGTTCGCCGACCGCATCGCCGTGCCGGTGCCGGTCGGCCTCGGTCTGGGGCGGGTCGCGAATTTCATCAACGGGGAGCTGTGGGGGAGGCGTGTCCCGGGCTGTGCGCCCACGCATTGCTGGCTGCCATTCGCGCTGATCTACCCCGCGGCAGGGAAGATACCTCGCTATCCCTCCGAACTGATCGAGGCGGTGCTGGAGGGGGTCTTCCTGTTCGTGGCGATGCTGCTGCTGGCGCGCAGCGACCGGTTGCGGCTGCGGCCCGGTTTCGTCACCGGGGCGTTCATCCTGGGCTACGGCGTGTGCCGCATCATCGCCGAGTGCTTCCGCGAGCCGGATCCTTTCCTGGGCTACCTCTTTCACGTGCTGACGATGGGGCAGATCCTGTCGTTCCCGATGCTGCTGATCGGTGGCGGGATGATGTGGTACGCCGCGCGCACGGCCCCGCAGCGCGGGTGACCGCCGGCCCTGCTTCAGCCGCGGACCAGGGTTCCCGACCGCGTTTCGGTCGGCAAACACAACGCCGCCAGAAGCGGCGCCACGGCCTCCGGCCGCGCCAGCGCGTCCTGCGTCTCGCCCGGGAAGGCGTCGCGCCGCAGCCGGGTTGCCATCGCCGGGGGCTCGAACAGGTTCACCAGCAGCGGCGACGTGGCCGCCTCATCCGCCCAGGCCAGCGCCAGATATTCCAGCGCCGCCTTGGTCGCGCCGTACACGCCCCAATACGCCTTCGGCGCCCGCGCCCGTGCCGCGGTCACGAACACCGCCCGCCCCGCCGGCGCCGCCCGCAGCAGCCGGTCGCAACTGCGCGCCAGACGCCAGACAGCGGCCATGTTCACGGCGACCGCATCGTCCCACTCGCGCGGCAGGATATGCGGGACCGGCGTCACCCGCCCATGCGTGCCGGCGGCATGGATCAGGATGTCCAGCCGCCCGAAGCGTTCGAAAATGCTCGGGCCGAGCGCGTCCAGGCTGTCACCCTCCGCCAGATCGAGCGGCAGCAGGCTCGCGGTGCCCCCCGCCACGGTCACCGCGTCATCGGTTTCCTCAAGCCCGCCCTGGGTGCGTGCGGTGATCACGACATGCGCGCCGAGGCGTCCGAGTTCCACCGCCGTCGCGGCGCCCAGCCCCCGGCTCGCGCCGGTCACCAGCGCGACCGCGCCGTCCAGCGGGCGGGGCAT
>JAKAZJ010000283.1 GCA_021826565.1 Pseudomonadota bacterium
CCAGCTTCAACACCAGCACCAGACAGGCCGAGACCGGCGTGGAGCGCCTGCGCGAAGCAGCCGACGGCGCCGGCCGCCATCTGGCTCGCCAGCTTGAGCAGGTGCGCCGCGTGGAAGGCGATCTCAGCTTTTTGATCGAGCGCGGGGAGGGGCTGGCCGACCGGCTGGACCCGTTGATCCGCGCCGCCCGCCCGCTGGCCGCCGTCGCCCCGCCCGCGCCGCTCGCCGAGGAACCTCCCAGGCTGCGCAGTCAGGCGGAACGCGACCTCTTGAAAGCCCTGAGGCTTGCCCGATGACCCGCGCCATCCCGACCCCGCGGCTGCTGCCCACGACCATCGTCGCGATCGCCGTTCTGCTGGGGATGAAATCGGTCGGGCTGGTGCGCACGATCGCCCCAGCCCTGGCAGCGGCGACGGCCGCTCCAGCGCCCCGCTTGGTGGCGCTGCCGGCGGCGATTCCTGGGGCCGCAATCGGCGCTCCGGTGGGCACCGCGCGCCCGCCGCCGGCGGCGATCAGCCCAGCCGAACGCGCGCTGCTGGTCGATCTGCGCCATCGCCGCAGCACGCTGGAGGGCAAGGCCGCGGCGCTGTCGGCGCGCGAGTCCCTACTGACCGCGGCCGAGGCGCGATTGGACCAGCGGGTCGCGGAGCTCAAGGCGTTGGAAGCGAAGCTGGATGCCGGGGCGAAAGCGCGCGCCGCGCGCGACAACGCGGCGTGGACCGGATTGGTCGATCTGTATCAAAGCATGAAGCCGCGCCAGGCGGCGAAGATTTTCGACAAGCTGCGCATGTCGGTGCTGCTCGCCGTGGTGGACCGGATGCAAGCGCGCCGCGCCGCGGCGATCCTGGCGGCGATGCAACCTGATCGCGCCCGCGAGGTGACCGATCGCCTGGCCGCGCTGCGGCTGGGGCGCGATGGCGGCGCCCATCCCCCCGCCTCCGGCGGCTGACACCCCACCCAGGAGAGACCATGCCGATCGATAAATCCATGCAGGTCCTGATCGTAGATGACTACAAAACGATGCTTCGGATCATCCGCAATCTACTGAAGCAAATCGAGTTTAACAACGTGGAAGAGGCGACCGACGGCGCCGACGCGCTGGCCAAGCTGCGCACCGGCAGTTTCGGTCTGGTGATCAGCGACTGGAATATGCAGCCAATGACCGGGTTGCAGCTGCTCCAGGAAGTTCGCGCTGATGTTCGGCTGAAATCGACGCCCTTCATCATGGTGACTGCGGAAAGCAAAACCGAGAACGTGGTAGCAGCCAAGCAGGCGGGCGTGTCCAACTACATCGTCAAGCCGTTCAATGCCGAGACCCTGCGCGACAAGATCGAAAAGGTGCTGGGCCATGCATGATGTGTTCGCGGGCACCCGTGCAGCCCCGCTGGCTGAGCGCCTGGCCATGATCCGCGCCCGCTATCCGGAAGCCGAACCGGAATGGGTGGCCGACGTGGTCCGCGCCGTGATCGCCGCGGTACAGGGCGAAATCGCGCCGCACGAATCCGCCCTGTTGACCGAGGTGGAAGCACTCGGCCGCACCATCGCCAACGCTAAGGCCGAGATCGCCGCCTTGCAGGTGGACGACATCACCGCCGCGCATATCCCCTTCGCTACCGACGAGCTGGACGCGATCGTCGCCCACACCGCCGCGGCTACCGACGCGATCCTGGAATCCTGCGAGACGCTGGATACAGTAGCGGCCACCCTGGATGGAGGCCTGGCCGCCAAGCTGCAGGACGCCACCACCCATATCTATGAGGCGTGCAGCTTCCAGGACATTACCGGCCAGCGCATCACGAAAGTCGTCGGTACATTGAAGACAATCGAGAGCAAGGTCGCGCAGATCGTCCTCGCGTTCAGCCAGCGCACCACCGAGCGGGATGGAAACGAATCCTTGTTGGAAGGCGACGCCGCGCTGCTGAACGGTCCGCAGCTGCCGGCCATGGCGATGGGTCAGTCCGATATCGACCGGCTGCTGGCCAGTTTCGACTGATGCGTGCGCGCACTGCCTGCGTCGGCTTGCTGCTTGTCGCGCTGGCGGCTTTCTCTGGCCCGGCCCGCGGCGCGTCCGCACAGCCGCCGAGGGATGCCGTTCGCCCGGTCCCGATTCATGCCGGGCGGCATCGCGGCTACGGACGGTTGGTGTTCGATTTCCGACGCTGGGTGGGCTGGCGGCTGGAACGCCAGGGCACCGTCATCCATCTGACGTTCAGCGTCCACCTGCCGTTTGGCCCGGCCCCGAAGCTGCCGCCCAACGTGCTGGCGCTGACCGACGGGCCGGGCTGGGCGGACGTGACGCTGGCCAAAGGGGCCCGCGCACGGCAATTGCGGGTGGGCGCACGGTTGGTGCTGGACGCGCTGGACCCCGCGCCGCCCCAGCCGGCGGTGCCGTTGGTTTCGCTGCGTCATGGGCCGCCTCACGCGCTTGTCCCGCCGGCGGCGGTAGCGGGCGGGGGGGATGGGCCGGCGGTCGGGCCGGGCGGCGGGTCAGTCCCGGACGGACACACGCCGGCAGCCGTGGCGGCGCACACGACGCCATCCCTGGCGACGACCACCCGGGCAACCACCGGTGGCGCAACGACCGGCCAGGCAACCCCCCACCGCGCCGCCGCGCGGCCATTCGCCGGTGGCGACGCTGGCGGCGCGGTGTCCACGCCCGTTGCCGCGGCACCCCCGTCTTTGCCCGTGCGTCCCGGCACCACCCGCGCCCTGCCGGTGTTCGGCCCTCCGGGACCCACCGGACCGGTGGCGCTGGCCGCCCGTCCCGCCCGCAAGCCGCGCGGCAGTCCCGGCGCCATCCTGATTCCGTTCGAGCCCGGCGTCAGCGCCGCCGCCTTCCGCCGCGCCGGCGAGGGTGTGGTGGTGTTCGATCGACCGAGGCCGATCGACGTCTCGGCGCTGGTCGGGACGCCGGTGTTCGGCACCGCGCGCGTCCACCTGCTGCCGGCCGGCACCGAATTGCTGATGAAGCTGCCCGCTGCCTTTCGCCTGACGCTGCGACGACGGGCCGCGGGCTGGCTGATCGCGCTTAGTTCCCGCCCTCCGCCGAGGGTGTCCATCCGCCCGGTCGCAGCGGCTGACGGGCTGCATCTGCCGCTGGAAGCACCGGGACGGGTGGTCAGCCTGCTGGACCCGGAAACCGGGGCAACGCTTTTGGTCGGCACCCAAGGTGGCGTGGCGGCGGGTCTGCCAGTCACGCATCGCGCCCCGCAATTCGCCTTGCTCCGCAGCTGGCGCGGCGTGGCGATCGAGGCATTGTCCGACCGGCTGCGCCTGCGCCCGCTTCCCGGCGCGTTCCTGTTGTCGCTGGCCGGAGGCTCCCTGGCCATATCACCCGGTGGGCCAAACGCGGCGGCGCTGGATGATGCCGCGTTGCTGACCAAGCGGTTCCATTTCCCCGATCTGCCCGTTGTCGCCCTGGCGCATCAGCTGCGCCGGGAGCTGCGCGACGCTGCCGAACGCCCGCCGCTGGCGCGCGGCAAGCTGCTACGCCGTGCCGCCGCGACCATGATCGGGCTGGGCATGGCAGCGGAGGCGCACGCATTGCTGCACCTCGCCGCCACCGAAGCCCCAACCGAGGCGGTCGTCCCCGACCATGCGGGCCTCGCAGCGATCGCCGCGCTGATGACGGACGATCCGCAAGCAGCCGGCGCGATCGACTCCCCACGTCTGGCCGGCAGCGACGAGGTCACCTTGTGGCGCGCAGTCCGAGTGGCTGAGATGCATCCACGCTCCTCGCGCGCCGCCCAGTTGTTCGCCGCGACCGCCCCGCTGGCGCTCGCCTATCCGCGCGCGATGCGCCGCCTGCTCCTGCCGCTGGCCGCGGAGACCATGATCCAGGGCGGTGCCGCGGCGCAGGCCACGAAGCTGATCGCGCTCCGCCCGCGGGACAAGCGGCTCTCCCTGGCACGCGGGATGCTGGACGCGGCGCATGGCCGGATCGCCGCCGCGCTTGCCGTGTACCACCGGCTGGCGGCCGGTCCCGACCGGCTGCTGCGCTATCGCGCCGCGTTTCGTGCCGTGGCGCTGGAGCTGACCACCCATGCGATCGGCTCGGCCGAGGCGGCCGACCGGCTGGACCGGCTACGCGACGCCTGGCGTGGTGGAAAGCGAGAACTGCATCTGCGCGAAACCCTAGCTGGTCTGCGCGCGGATGCCGGGCAGTGGAGCCGGGCACTCACCC
>JAKAZJ010000284.1 GCA_021826565.1 Pseudomonadota bacterium
GCGTTCCTCGACATGCAGCTTGCTGTCCACGCCCCGTGCTGCGTCGGCGACACGATCCATGTGCGCTGCGAGGTCATCGAGGCGCGTCGTTCGCGGTCCCGTCCCGGGCGCGGCCTGGTGCGCACCCGCAATGACGTGACGAAATCCGACGGCACGGTCCTGCTGACCTATACGCCGCTGCGGATGATCCGCGCGCGCGCCGGCGGGGGTTAACCCGGCGCTAACCTTGCCGGCGCCAGAATCCGGGGCGCGAAGATGAGTTACGAAAAGCATACAAAAATAGTCGTGGCATTCGTTCCCACCTTGCGCCACACTCTGCCCGTCTCGCAGTGGAGCCGCTCATTTCCAGCCTCGCCGATCCCCCAGTAACCACCCCGCCGCGGCCCGAGGTCAGCCTCGTCTTCGGTCCCGGTCTCGGCGAGCTGTTCCGTCTGCAAACCCGGATCCTGCGCGCCATGGCCGGCGGTGAGCCCGCGCCCGCGCTGGCCGAGGAACTTTGCGCCTTCCTGCGCCGTTACGCCGGGGACCGGATCGTGTCGATCCACCGGCTGGGGGCGGACGGACGGCTCCACCCGGTCATGGTGCTGGGCGCCGAGCCGGCACTGGCCGCGGTGTTCGGCGGTCTGATCCCGGGCCCGCATGGCGGCTCCTGCGGCGCGGCAATCCACACCGGCGCGCCGGTGCTGGTGCGGGATGCACGCACCGATCCGGTCTGGGCCGAACTGCGCGAGATCGTGGCGCGCTGGGGGATCCGCTCCTGCTGGTCGCAGCCGGTGTTCCAGGGCGGGCGCGCGATCGGCACCGTCGCCATCACCGGGCGCATGCCGGGTGCCCCCACGGCGTCGATGCTGCGCCTGCTGGAACAGGCCGCCGCGATCGCCGGCAGCATCCTGCAACTGCACGATCTGCAGGAAGCGCAGCGTCTGCAAGCCGATCGGCTGTTGCGGCTGTCCGGGTTCAACGCCATGCTGGCGCAAGTGAACGCGCTGGCCGCCTCCCGCCCCGATGAGGCGGCGCTGTACGACGGGATCTGCCGCATCGCGATCGAGCAGGCGGGATTGCGCCTGGTCTGGATCGGCGCGCCGGATGCCGCCGGCGTGTTCCACCCCGCCGCCGCTTCCGGCGCGACCGGGTTTCTGGACCACATCCGCGTCACCGCCGATGCCACCAGCGCCGAAGGGCGCGGCCTGTCCGGCACCGCCTGGCGCGAGCACCGCACCGTGGTCCGCCAGCGATTTGCCGCCGACAACATGCTCGCCCCCTGGCTCGCCCAGGCGCAGCGCTTCGGCCTCGGCGCCGGCGCCGCGCTGCCGCTGATGCTGCGCGGCGCCCCGCGCGCGGTGCTGCATCTCTACGCCGGGCAGGAAGGCGTGCTGGACGCCGAACTGATCCGGCTGGCGGAGGAACTCGCCGTCGATATCGGCCGCGCGCTTGAGGCGATCGATCAGCAGCGCCATCTCGACCGGCTGCAAGCGCTGCACAGCGCGCTGCTGACCGAGGGCGAGGTGCTGCTCCAGGCGCGCAGTGAGACCGAGATGCTGCACCGCACCTGCGAGCATCTGGCCCGCAGCGCGCTGTTCCACCTCGCCTGGGTCGCCCGTCCCGACGCGGACGGCATGATGCGCCCGCTGGCCGGCGCCGGCGTGGGCATGGCGCGGCTGCTGCGGGAGCGGTTCGCGCTGGATGACGATCCGCCGGCGCTGATCGTGCGGGCCTGGCGGGAGCAGTGCAGCCACATTCGCGACGACCTCTACAGCGACCCGTCGCTGGCCCGCTTCCGCGCCCTGTTCGAGGAGGAAAACTGGCACTCCGCGGCGATGCTGCCGATCCGGCGCGGCGGTGAGGTGTTTGCCATCCTGGCCCTCGGCTCCCCGATCCCCGATTTGTTCAAGGCCGACGTGCTGGCGCTGTGCCAGCGGATCGCCCAGCTGCTCGGCCGCGGTCTCGACGAATTCGACCTCAAGCAGACGGTGGAGCACGAGCGCGGCCGGCAATTCCACCTGGCCCGCCACGACAAGCTGACCGGCCTGCCCAACCGCCTGTTGTTCGAGGAGCATCTGGGTCTTGCCCTGGCCCGCGCCCGGCGTCGCGACGCGCCGCTCGCGGTTTGCGTTCTGGATCTCGACGATTTCAAACCGATCAACGATCGCTGGGGCCATCCCGCCGGCGACCGGTTGCTGCGCGATGTGGGGCTGCGCCTGCATGCGGCGCTGCGGCGGACCGATCTGATCGCTCGCCTGGGCGGGGACGAATTCGCCCTCGCGCTGGAAGAAACCGGTGGCACCGACGCGCTGGCCGCCTTGCTCGACCGGCTCGCCGCGACGATGGAAGCGCCGTTCGACCTGGCCGAAGGCCCGGTCCATGTCGGTCTCAGTATCGGCGTCGCGATGTTCCCCGCCGACGGCGAAGACCCCGACCTGCTGCTGCGCCGCGCCGACGCGGCGCTGTACCGCGCCAAGGCCGTCAAGGCCGGGCGCGGCCGCAGCTGGCAGCGCTGGGATGACGGCGCGGCCGAACCCGCCGTCGTCACCGCCGATATCACCGACCCCTACGGCGCCGAGGCCGAGCGCCTGCTGCGCGCCACCACCGCGCTCTGGCCCGCGGTCGCTGGTGCCTTCGCCGACGAGTTCTTCGCCGATCTAAGCCGCTGGCACGGCGCCGGCCCGATCCTGGATTCGCTGACGTCGGACACGCTGGCGCGCTTGCGGACGCAGCAGACCGCCCATCTGGTCGCGCTGATGACGCCCGGAACCGATCGCGCGACCCTGACGCGACGTGCCGAGGCGCTGGGCCGGATTCACGCGCTGGTGGGCGTGGACGGCACGGTGCAGATGCAGGCGATGACCTTGTATCAGGCGCGCCTGGCACAGCGCCTCGCCGCCTGGCCGCTCAGCCCCTGCGACCGGCAGAACCTCACCACCGTGGCGCTGGCGCGGCTGCAGGATGACAGCGCCGTGCAGATGCAGACCCGCAGCACCCTGATCGGCACCTATTTCGACGTGATCCAGCGTCCCGCCGCGCCGCCGGAGCTGCCGTGGATGGACGCGCTGCGCGCCCAGCTCGCCGCCGTCGCCGCCCTGCCCGGGATCATGGTGGCCGGGCTGCTGCGCCCTGACGCGGCCGGCCAGTTCCAGGTGGTCGCGAGCAGCGGCACCGGCGATCTGAGCTTCGCCCGCATCCGGGAAGCCACCCGCATCACGCCCCAGCTCGACCCCTCGGCACCCGAGGGCAACGGCCTGGTCGCCGCGTCCTGGCGTTCGGGGGAGATCGTCTCGGCAGCCAATTTCCAGACCGATCCCCGCACCGCGCCCTGGCACGCCGCCGCGCGCCGCTTCAACGTC
The DNA here is from genome assembly GCA_021826565.1 of Pseudomonadota bacterium. The sequence goes on from JAKAZJ010000284.1 coordinate 3,342, forward strand.
CGCAGCGGCATCGTGCTGCCGCTGCGCGACATGGCGGACCGCATGGTCGCCGCCCTGATCCTGATCGGCGCCTACCCGGCGCAGTTCGAGGGCATGTGGATGCGCCATTTCTGCGTCGGCCTGGCGCAGAACCTGGCGCGGCTGTGGCAGCAGCGCCGCGGCGGCGCGAGCGTCGTGGTGCCCGAGACCACCGCCGCCGCGTGGCGCCGGCGCCTGTTCACCGGCGGGCTGCGCATGCACTACCAGCCCTTGGTCGATCTGCGCCACGGCCGGCCGTACGGCGTGGAAGCGCTGGCGCGCCTGGAACAGGAGGACGGCGTCCTGATCCCGCCCGGCCAGTTCCTGCCGGTCCTGGGGGCGCGCGACCTCGACGAGCTGTTCCGCCTGGGGCTGGCCGAATCGCTGGATCAGCTGATGCGCTGGGACGATGCGGGCCTGCGGCTGCGGCTCAGCCTGAACCTCGCGCCGTCCACCCTGACCAGCCCCGATTGCGCCTTCTGGGTGCGGGAGGCGCTGGCGCGCGCCGGAATCCTGCCCGATCGCCTCGGGCTGGAGATTACCGAAACCGAGGCCGTGGCCGAGAACGAGGCGAGCACCGCCACGATCACCGCGCTGGCCGGCCTCGGCGCCCGGCTGGTGATGGACGATCTGGGCGCGGGTTTCAGCAGCCTGGAGCGGCTGCGCAGCCTGCCCTTCACCGTGGTAAAACTGGATCAGGCGCTGGTGCGCGATGTGCGCGTCGCGCCCGACCGGACCATGCATTTCGTCGGCGCGCTGATCCGCCTGGCCCATGACCTGGAAATCCGCGTAATCGTGGAAGGACTGGAAACCCCCGAT
>JAKAZJ010000285.1 GCA_021826565.1 Pseudomonadota bacterium
CGACGATATTCATGTCGATCGAAAGATAGGCCACGCGCCGGTCGGGCGGGAACGCGGCCAGGCTTGTCGGCACCTCGCCCTGGACCAGCCGGCAGCGCGGCCAGGGATCGAAATGATCGGCGGCCGCGGCGAGGCAGTCTTCGTAGGTATGGCGATTGTGCCAGCCGGCGATGCCCTCGCGCTCCTCGGGCGTCATTTGCGCCTCGGGGATGCCGGCGAAGGTGTCGAACAGCCAGAAGTCACGATCCTGGCGGTTGAAATCCAGCCACTCACAGATCGCAACCGACAGCATCCCGGTATCGACGCCGCATTCCACGAAATCCCCGGGCAACCGCGCGGCCTGGCTCGCGGCCCACAGGGCGACATGGACGATCCATCGGTTGTCGTCGATAAAACGGGTCTTCTTCCCCCCCGCCGTCCAGCCGCGCGCGTGGGCACGGCGGAACCGCGGGTCGTTCAGGAAATCGGCGCTCTTGCCGAACACGCTGAGGCCACAGCCCTGGTACGTGAACTGCTTCACCACCGGCGCACCGCCGGTCGGGAACACGATCTCGCCGCGATCGTAGCGCATCACGATCGCGCGCGGCAGGCTGTCGATGTCGATCCCGGTGCTCACATCAGGCGCTCCGTCCAGGTGCGGGGGGTACGTTCGTTGCGGATCTCGATATCAAGATGATAGCGGAATTTTCGCGGCCCAATGTCGCGGATGTGCCCCACCACGTCGCGCAGTCCGTCGTCCAGACTGCGCGTGGTGCGATACCCCAGCAGCGCGCGCGCACGCGTCGAGGAGCAGAACGCGTGCTTAACCTCTGCCGGGCGGTCCTGTAGATGGATCGCCTGGCCCTCGAACCCGGTGATTTCCTTGAGATGGCGGAACAGGGCGTTGACGGACACGAATTCCTCGTCGGGACCGATATTGACCACCTGACCCAGGCCGCGATCCGTCAGACCCATCGCCAGAAGGCAGGACAGACAATCCTCCACATGGGAAAAGCAGCGCTGTTGCTCGCCGTCGCCATAGATGAACGGCTGGCGGCCCTGCAGCATCAGGTTGGCCATGATGGAGGCGACGTTGCGATACGGATCGTCGAATTTCTGGCGCCGGCCGATGATGTTGTGTGGCACCGCGATCGCGAATTCCAGGCCATGCGCGTCCGCAAGATTCCGCAGCGCTGCCTCCGCGGCGACCTTGGCGATGCCGTATGGATCCTGCGGACGCGGGTCGTAGGTCTCCTCGAACGGAACCTGGTTGGTGCCGTAGCGCGCCATCGAGGAACAGAACACGATCCGCCGTGCGCCACCCGCGATCGCCGCCGAGAACACCGCCACCGATCCGGTCAGGATATTGTCCATGATCATCGCCGGCGCGAACACGGACAGTCCTTCATAGGCCGTGGCGGCGCAGTGATACACCAGTTCCGCGTGCTTCATCACCTTCGCCATCGCATTGAAATCGCGACAGTCGTATTGGTAGAACTCGGCTTCCGCCGGCACGTTGATCAGCTCGCCGCCCAGCAGCGAATCACAGCCGACCACGTCATGGCCCAGCGCCAGCAGGCGCTCGGCCAGGTGGCTGCCGAGGAATCCGGCGATCCCGGTCACGAAGATGCGCATATCCGCTCCTATCGCGTCAACGTGACGCGCAATGCCTGCCCGCCCTTGTTGAACACTGTTTCGATCTCGATCGCGGCGAACCCCAACTGGGCCGCCAGCGCGCGCAGCTTGCCCGCGGTGTAGGCGCTGCGGTGGAACTGGCCGGCGCCGTTCTGGTTGCCGAAGAACATCGTCTGCAGGATGCCCCAGCGCTGATCCAGCGCGGGACCGCAGCCGCCGTAATGATCGCGCGCGCCGACGATATAGAAATCCCGCCATTCGTCGCGCGCCTCCAGGAAGCGGGCGCAGACCCATTCGAAATCCGGTACCTCCAGCCGCAGCACGCCGCCGGGACGCAGCACGCGCGCCATTTCCATCCACACCAGGCCTTCTTCGGCGAACGAGAAATGCTCGAACAGATGCTCGGCCAGCACCTCCGCCACGCTCGCGTCCGGGTATGGCAACGTCGTGGGATCGATATCGGTCGCCACGCCGGGGGCGCGGGCGACCCGGTCGATATTCACCCAGCCCGCCAGCACGTTCGTACCGCAACCGAGATGCAGCCGTGGGGCCGCGGTCTGTCCGCCGTCCATGGGGCGGCTCAGGCGGCGGCGCGACGCGGGGCACCCGCGCGCGCGGCCAGTTCCAGACTATGCATGGTCAGATCGATCTCCGGGACCAGGGCGCCGGCGGCCTCGATCGCCGCGGCAAGAGAGGAAGCGGCGAACCGCGCTTCCAGCGGGTCGTAGCGGTTCAGCGCCACGATCGGCTCGGGGAGCCAGGCGGCCAGCGCGGCGGCCTCACGCCGTAGCAGCGGCAGCCAGCGGGCGCGGAAGATGGCGACCGCGTCGGCCATCAGCGCCAGACGCTCGGCGTGCGGTAACGCCACCGCCGAGAGCATCTCCAGATGTGCCCAGGCGGTGGTGATCAGCGGCGTGCGCCAGCGTTGCTCGGCCAGGCTATCGTCCAGCGGCAAGCCAACGCGCGCCTGGGCAGTGGCGGCGCGGGCCAACGCGGCCACCGGCCGGCCGCCATCGCGGCGCCAGTACAGGACGTCCGGCACATGGCGGATCTCGCCCCATAGCGCGAGCTCGGCCAGCACCACGTGATCCCAGCCGGCGCGATAGCGGAGCGGCGACAGCCGGTCGGTGGCGGCGCGCCGATACACCCCCCAGAAGGACGGAGACGACGTGTAGTGCGCCATCACGTGCCGGGCGCGATCGGAACGATCGACCCCGGTCGCAGCCAGGCGATGGGTATCCGGATAGACCGACCGGATCTCGCCCGCGCCGGCGAACACCAGCCCGCCGGCATGGCACTGGACGCAGTCGGGATGCGCCAACAGCACCGCCATGCAGCGCTCCACGAAATCGGGCGCGATCAGATCGTCGGCTGATTTGGGCATGAGGTAGTCGGCGTCGCCGCACCAGAACCCGCGCTGAAACGCGGCGACCGCGCCGCCATTGTGGCGCAGTCGATGCAGCCGGATCGCGGGATCTTGCGCGGCGTATTCCGTCAGGATCGCGCCCGTGGCATCGGTGGAGCCATCGTCGATCAGGGTCAGCGACAGCGCCGGCCAAGTCTGCGCCCGCACGCTCTCGATCGCGGCCCCGACCGTGGCGGCACCGTCATGGACGAACAGCGTGACATCGACCGTCGGCAGCCCCGACATCGGACCATACTCCCGCAACCGGCGCGAGCATGGCGGCGCAATCTTGCCGTTCGGTTAATGCCGGATCAGTTGCCGGACAGGCTGCGTCCCAGGCCGTAGCAGCCCAGCCCCGCGACCAGCAGCACCGCGCTCAGCGGCTTGTCGGCCAGCCATAGCAAGGTTGTTTCCGCCCCCGTCCAATGCAGATCGGGGAACGTGCCGCCGAACTGCGCCCAGAGCTCGCCGACCGGGAACGCGGGCCAGTCGCCATCGATCCACCAGAACGAGGCCTGATACGCGATGGTCCCCAGAGCACCGGCCAGCGCGAGGAAGCCGGTGTGTTGCAGCAGGTCGCCTGTCCAGTCATGCGCCCCATGTCCCCCCATGGCACGCCCGGTCAAGGGCTGGGGTGGGGGTGGCCGATGTCGGCGGCCAGCATCGCATCCAGTCGCTGTCCCAGCACCTCGGCCACCATCGCAACCGGCGGCGGGGCCGGTCTGGCGGCCGGGGTGGCGGCGGCGAGATCGGCGGAGGGGGCCGCGGCACAGCCGGCGATGCCAAGGCCGACACCGACAATCACGGCCAGTTTCCAGCCCGAGCGGACCAGGGACATGCGCTCACTCCATCGCTACGGCCGGGACGCAACGACCCGGCGGTGTCCCGGCCGGCGATGCCAGATCGAGACCCGGGGCCGACTGCAACATGTTGCTGGTTACAAACCACTCACAATCGCGCGAAAAACCGACCGTGGATGGCCTAGGCCGGCGCATTGACGCCACGCCCTACAATGGCACTCCCGCGAGCGCCCGGCTGGTGCGGATGGTCTGCAAGGTCTGCACCCGCGTGACTGTCGGCAGCCCGGTCAGGCGTTGCGTCAGCGCGTTCTCCTGGGTCGTGTCGCGTGCCACCAGGCGCAGCAGGAAATCGCCG
>JAKAZJ010000286.1 GCA_021826565.1 Pseudomonadota bacterium
GGTGAGCAAGGTCAGGCTGGCGAAGCCGCCGGCGGTGACGGCGGCGATCGGCAGAACCAGATGCCAGGCGTAATCGGCGAACCGCTCCGGCCAGGGCCACGCGGACGCGCCGCTGGTGGCCAGGCCGCGCAATGGAAACAAATGCCAGTAGCTGCCGCCCGCGAACAATACCACCAGCAGGATCGCGAACAGGAAGCTGGGGATCGCGTAGCCCACAAGCACCACACCCGACGTGACCGTATCGAACCGCGAACCGTCCCGCACCGCCTTGCGGATTCCCAGCGGGATCGACACCACATAGATGATCAGCGTGGACCATAGCCCAAGCGAGATCGACACCGGCAACCGTTCGCGGATCAGCGACAGCACGCTCTGGCCGCGAAAGAAGCTGCGGCCGAAATCGAAGCGCAGATAGCCGCCTACCATGTCCAGGAACCGCGTCAGCGGCGGCTTGTCGAAGCCGAAGCTGTGGCGCAGCTGCGCGATCAGCCGCGGGTCCATCCCCGCGGCGCCGCGATAGGCGCCGGGCGTGGCGAGGCCCGTGCCCATCTCGGTGGTGGCGCCGGACATGGCGGACATGGTGCCGTGGCCCCGCAACTCGGCCATGATCTGCTGGATCGGGCCGCCGGGGGCCAGCTGCACCACGGCGAAATTGATCGCGATGATACCAAGCAGCGTGGGGATCAGCAGCAGGAGACGACGCAGCAGGTAGAAGCCCATCCTAGCCTCCCGCCCGGCGTGCCGCGTCGGTGTGCGCGGCGCGCGTGCGGTCCACCCACCAGGTATCCAGATCGAAGCCGACGCGGAGTTTCTGCTTCGGGTGGCCGAACCGGTTCCACCAGGCGATGTGGAAAGGATCTGTGGTCCATTGCGGTACCAGATACCATTTCCACAGCAATACGCGGTCCAGCGCGCGGGCCGCCGTCTGCAACTGCGTCCGGTCCGGCGCGGTCAGCACGGCATGGATCAGCCCCTGGACCGCCGGGTCGCAGATGCCGGGCAGGTTCATGCTGCCCACGGCATGGGCGGCGGCGCAGGACCAGTATTCCGCGATTTCGCTGCCGGGGATGTCGCCCTCGGCATAGACCAGCAGAGTCATGTCGAAGTCGAAGTGGTCGGTCAGATGTTCGTACTGCGCCGGGTCCACCACCCGGACATGCACGCGGATGCCCAGATGGCGCAGGGTCATCGCGTAGGGCAGGGCGATCCGGACATAGGTGGGATCGGGCAGCAGGATGGTGAACTGCATCTGCCGGCCCTGGGCATCGACCAATTTCAGATCCTGCACATGGTACCCGGCGCGCTCCAGCAGCGCGAGCGCACGCCGCAATTCGGGCAGGTCGTCGCCCTTGCCGTCGGTGCGCGGCAGGGTAAAGGGCCGATCGAACAGCGCGCGCGGAAGCTCGGCGCGGAACGGATCCAGCAGGGCGCGCTCGTCCGGTTGCGGCAGACCGGTGGCTGCGAGCGGGCTGTTGGAGAAGTAGCTCATGTCGCGCTTATACTGGCCATAGAATAAGTTGCGGTTAGCCCACTGGAAATCATACGCCTCGGCCAGCGCTTCGCGGACCAGCGGGTTGGCGAAGATCCGGCGCCGCGTGTTCATCACCCATCCCTGCATCCCGGTCGGCAGGTGGTGGCGGATATCGGCCTTGATCACCAGGCCCCTGCGGATCGCGGGAAAATCATAGCCGGTGGCCCAGGTCTTCGAGATATTCTCGACCCGCAGATCGACATCGCCAGCCTTGAACGCCTCCAGCGCCACCGCGGCGTCGCGGTAGTATTCGAACCGCACGGTGCCGAAATTATTGGTTCCGATCGAGGTTGGCAGACGCCGCGCCCACCACTGCGGATCGCGCGCGAAGGTCACGCTGCGGCCGAGGCGGAACGAGGAGATCACATATGGTCCGGACCCCACCGGCGGGACCCGCAGCGGCTGGCTGAAATCGCGTCCCTTGAACCAGAACCGCGGCAATACCGGCAGCTCCCCCAGGACCAGGGGCAGGGCGCGGTTGGCGCCGGGGCGCAGGTGGAACACGATGCGCCACTTGCCCTCGGTGGTGACCTTGCTGACGCCCGCCAGCTGGATCCGGTAGCCGGGCCGCCCATCCTTGCGCAGCGTGCGGAAGGTCCAGGCCACATCGCGCGCGGTCAGCGGATGTCCGTCCGAGAACCGGGCGTGGTGGTTCAGGTTGAAGGCGACGAAGCTGCGGTTGGGGGCGACTTGTACCGTGGTGCAGATATGGCAATAGGCGGTGGCGATCTCATCGTCCGATGGGGTCAGCAGGCTCTCCCAGACATGCCCGACGCTGCCGCCGGCGCCGGTGCCGCCGGGCATCGCGACCCAGGGTCCGACCAGCCCCCAGGCGGAGGTGCCGCGCAGGATGAACGGGTTGAAACTGTCGTAGCTGCCGGTCGCCGCGAGCGTGATGGTGCCGCCCTTCGGGGCGTGCGGGTTCACATAGGGGAAATAAGGGAAATCCGGCGGCAACTGCGGCGTGCCGAGGACGGTGATGCCGATCGCCGTGCCCGCCCCCGCAGTGCCCGCTTCCGCCGAGACCGCCCCCGCCGCGGGCCCTCCCGTCATGGCCGGGCTTGACCCGGCCATCTGCCCCGGGACCGCGGGGCCGGAGCGTGCGGGCATCGGCGCGGGGGGGGTGGCCGGGTCAAGCCCGGCCATGACGGTGGGCGCGACGGCAGGCGGACTGACGGGGAGCGGGCTGACGAGGCCCGAATTGGCCGGCGTGGGAACGGACAAAACCGCGCCCAGCAGGGCTCCGAGCAACGCCAGCCAGGCGCGCCCCGCTCTCACCTGCCCGACAGCAGCGCGACAGCCGGTGCGAGCAGCGCCGGATCACCCACGGCCAGCACCCGCCCATCCCCGTCCGCGCGCAGCGGCGCGCCGGACCAATCCGTGATGCGGCCGCCGGCGCCGGCGATCACCGGGACCAGCGCCGCCCAGTCCCATGGCTTGAGGTCGGCCTCCGCGACGATATCGATCTGGCCCAGGGCCAGCAGGCCGTAAGCATAGGCATCCCCGCCCCAGGTGACCCGCCGCGCCGCCTGCGCCAGGCGGTCCCAGGCCGGGCGATGGACTCCCAGCATCTCGGGGCTGGTGGCGGAAAGTTCGGCGGCGTCCAGCGACGGGCAGGGCCGGGTCCCGGCAATCCCGCCCCACGGGCCGCGAAAGCGGGTGGGCCGGCCGGCCACGCCGATCCAGCGTTCGCCCGTGACCGGCTGGTCGATCACGCCCAGGACCGGGGTGCCGTGATCCAGCAGCGCGATCAGCGTGGCGAAGATCGGCCGCCCGGTCAGGAACGCGCGGGTGCCGTCGATCGGGTCCAGCACCCAGCGGAACGGCGCGTCGGCGCGGTCGGTGCCGAATTCCTCGCCGGCGATGCCGTGGTCGGGGTAGCTTGCGGCGAGGACCGCGCGCATCGCCTGCTCGGCGGCGCGGTCGGCGAGGGTCACGGGGCTTTGGTCGGCCTTGAGATCGGCCGCCATGCGGGTTCGAAACAGCGGGCGGATCGCGGCGCCGGCGACGTCGGCCGCGGCCTCGGCCGCCGCGACCAGCGCGTCGGAGAGCAGGGCTATTTCGCCGCTCCCGCCTTGGGCAGCGGCACCGGCTTGTCGGCCAGGGTGTCCAGATAGGCGATCACATCGGCGCGGAGCTGCGGTTGCGGCACGCCGGCGAAGGTCATGTGGGTGCCGGGCGCGTAGGCGGCCGGGTTCTTCAGCCACGCATTGAGTGCGGCGAAGGTCCAGGGTTTGCCCTTGAACTTTTCCAGCGCGTCGGAATAGGCGAAGCCGGCCTCGTGATCATGCGGGCCACCGACCACGCCCCAGAGATTCGGGCCCACGATCGGCTTGCCGCCCTGGTTCAGGCTGTGGCAGGCGGCGCAGACCCCGCTGGCAAACTGCTTGCCCTTGGCGACGTTCGCCATGGCCAGGCGCGCATCCAGCGCCGAGGGTGCGGCGGCCGATTTGGCGGGCGCGGCGGGTGTGCCCGGGGCGGCTTTGGCCGGCGCAGCCGGGGCGGCTTTGGCCGGCGGTGCGGTGGTCACCTTCGGCAGCGGCAGCGGATGCGGCGACAGCGTGTGCAGGTAGTCGATCACGTCGGCGCGCAGCTGATCGTTCGGGATACCGGCGAAGGTCATATGCGTGCCGGG
>JAKAZJ010000287.1 GCA_021826565.1 Pseudomonadota bacterium
TCGCCACCCGCCCGGAACTGGCCCCGCTGGCGCCCGTCATCGCCGCCAGCATCGCCGCGCGGCGCGAATCCGCGCTCGCCGGCGCCTTTGCTTCCGGCGACTACCCCGCCGTCACCCGCATCGCCGCGCTGTTGCCGCATGGGCCTCGGCGGCTGGCGAACCGCGTGAAACAAGCCGTCGCCGCGCTTCCGCCCGGTCCCCGCGCCGCCGTTGCCCGCATCCTGCTGGCGGCCGGCTCGGCGCGGGCGCGACTCCAAAATTCCCCTTCCCTCCGGGACAAGAATCCTATACGCCCCCTCCCATGAAACACGAGGACATCTGGCGCGCCCTTGACACCCTCGCCGCCGAGCACGGCCTGTCCGTCTCCGGCCTGGCGAAGCGCGCCGGCCTGGACGCCACCGCCTTCAACCTCTCCAAACGCCACGGCCCGGACGGCCGCGCCCGCTGGCCGAGCACGGAAAGCATCGCCAAGGTGCTGCATGCCACCGGCGCCAGCCTCGAAGCCCTGACGTCCCTCATCACCGGCGCCCGGGCCATCGCCTCCCCCGCCGCGCTGCGTCAGGCCCAGCGCCGCGTCCCCGTGATCGGCTTCGCCCAAGCGGGGGGGGAGGGATTCTTCGACGACGGCGGCTACCCCGTGGGCGGCGGCTGGGATGAGGTGAACATGCCCGACATCGCCGATCCCAACGCCTACGCGCTTGAAATCAGCGGCGAATCCATGGAACCCGTGTTCCGCGATGGGGACCTGGTGATCATCTCCCCGGCCGCTCCGGTGCGCCGCGGCGATCGGGTGGTGGTCCGCACCGCCGCGGGGGAAGTGATGGCAAAGGAACTGACCCGCCGCTCCGCCCGCCGGATCGAGCTGCGCAGCCTCAATCCCGCCTTCCCCGACTACAGCTTCGAACTGCCGCAGGTCACCTGGATGCACCGCATCGTGTGGGCGAGCCAATAGCGTCCGTGCCGGAGCTTCTGTTCGTCAGCCACCGGTTTCCGTACCCTCTGAATAAGGGGGAAAAAATCCGCGCGTACAACCTGCTGCGGCATCTGGCGCCGAACTGGCGCATCCATCTTGGTTGTCTGGTCGAAGACCCGTCGGACCTTGCCCATCTCCCGGTCCTGGCCCCGCTCTGTGCCGAGGTCGCGGCCTTCCCGATCGACAAGCGCGGGCAGAAACTGAAGGCGCTGGCGCGGTTTCGCCCCGGCCGGCCGTTGATGCTGGATTATTACCGGCACGCCGGCCTGCGGCGCTGGGTCGCGGAGCGGCTGCCGCGGATGGATCTGGCGTATATCTTCTCCGCCGCCATGGCGCCCTATGTTCTGGACCGCCCGGAGACCGGAGCGCGCCGCGTTCTGGATATGCAGGACATCGATTCGGAAAAATGGGCGACCTACGCCCAGGGCAGCCGCTTTCCCATGCGCGCGGTCTGGGCGCGGGAGGCACGCACCTTGCTCGCCTACGAACGCCACGCCGCGCTGTCCTGCGCCGCCACGTTCTTCGTCACCGAACCGGAAACACGCCGCTTCGCCGAACTCGCGCCCGAGACCGCGGACCGGCTGGACTGGGTGGAATGCGGCGTGGACCTGGGGTTCTTTTCCCCCGCCCATGCCTTCCCCGATCCGTACCCCGCGGCCGGCCAGCGGATCGTGTTCACCGGCAACATGGATTACTGGCCGAACGCGGACGCGGTGATCTGGTTCGCCACTCAGGTCCTGCCGCTGCTGTCTCCGCGCCCCGATTTCTGGATCGTCGGCGCCAATCCGGGGGCGGAGGTCGGGCGTCTTGGTCAGCTTCCCGGCGTTCACGTGACCGGGCGGGTCGCCGATGTGCGGCCTTATCTTGCGCACGCGGATGTGTCGGTCAGCCCGCTGCGGATCGCGCGGGGAATCCAGAACAAGGTGCTGGAGGCGATGGCGATGGGGCGCCCGGTGATCGCCTCGCCCGGCGCGTTCCAGGGGATCCGCGCGATCGCGGGCCAGGACGTTCTTGTGGCTGATGGCGCGGAGGCGACCGCGCGCGCGGTGGCCGCGGTGCTGGCCGGCGCCCATCCGGGACTCGGCGCGGCCGGGCGGGATGCGGTTGAGCGCGGCTACGCCTGGTCCACGACGCTGGCCCGGCTGGATGCGGCGTTGGCGCGGCTGTAGCGCGCTACCAGGTTGTTCGTCCGCCCGACAGATCGAACACCGCCCCGGTCGAGAACGAGCACCCCGGCCCGCACAGGAACGCGACCGTCTCGGCCACTTCCGCGGGTTCCAGGAACCGCCCCAGCGGGATGCGCGCCAGCAGATCCGCGCGCCGCTCGGCCGAAATCTCCCGTTCCATCGCCGTCCGCACCACCGTGGGCGTGACCGCGTTGACCAGGATGCCCTCGGCCGCCAGCTCCTTCGCCAGCACCTTCACAAGCGCGATCATCCCTGCCTTTGCCGCGGCATACGGTCCGGACAGCGCGGTTCCTTCCTTCGCCTGCACCGAGGAGATCATCACGATCCGGCCGCCGCGGCCCAGAAGATGCGGCACGACCGCCCGGCAGGTGAGGAATGCCGAGACCAGGTTGGTCTCGATCACGCGCCGGATTTCCGCGACCGGCGCCTCCCACACCGGCGCCACCGGTCCCAGGATGCCGGCGCCCACGACCAGCGCGCCGATGCGCCCGAAGCGGGCCATCGTCGTTGCCGCTGCCGCCGCCAGCGCGTCCGCGTCGGTCACGTCCACCGCCAGCGCCAGTTGCGCCGCCGGGGCATGATCGGACAGGTCCCATGACACCGGCGCGAACCCGTCCGCGCCCAGCCGCGCCAGCACCGCCTGGCCGATGCCGCCCGCGCCGCCCGTCACCACCGCCGCGCCTCGGTTCATCCTTTCACGCCTCCGGCCATCAATCCGCTTACGAACCATCGCTGCACCAGCGCATAGACCGCCATCGGCACCACCGCGATCAGGGTCAGGATCGCGAACAGCTTGCCCGGGTCGGTCATGTACGGCCCCTGGTAATACAGCGGCGCCAGCGGCAGGGTCTTGGTTGCGTTATGGGTCATGATGACCAGCGCCAGGAAGAACTCGTTCCACGAGAACAGGAATTCCCAGATCGCCACCACGATCAGCGCCGGGCGGATCAGCGGCACGACGATGCGCCACAGCACCGTCAGGCTGGAGGCGCCGTCCAGGGTCGCGGCTTCCTCCAGCTCGTCCGGCACCGCCGTCATCGCTTCCTTGATGATGACGGTGGCGAAGGGAATCCCCAGCGCCGCGTTCGGCCCGATCAGCCCGATCCAGCTGTTGGTCAGCGACAGCGTCCGCAGCAGCACGGTGATCGGGATCAGCAGCGACGCCAGCGGCAGCAGCAGCGCCGACAGCACCAGCAGCAGGATCGCCCGGCTGAAGCGGATTTTCAGCCGGGCGATGGCGAAGGACAGGGTGGTGGCGCAAAACAAGGTCACCGCCACGCTGCCCGCGGCCACCCCCACGCTGTTGAAGAAGAACCGCGCCAGATGGCCCGAGTGCAACACGACCACGTAATTGGCGATGGTCGGATGTGCCGCGATCAGCACCGGCGCGAAGCTGTCATTGGCGGTTCGGAACGAGATATCGACCATGTAGATCGTCGGGATCAGGCTGACCGCCGTGGCTGCGATCAGGATCGCCAGCGCGACCCGCTGCACCCCACGTTCAGCCACGGCGGGCTTCCTTGGCGGATAGCGAGAACCCGCCGCCCGCCAGCCGGTATTCGATCGCCACCAGCGCCAGCGCCAGCAGGAACAGCACCACCGCGATCGCCGAGGCGTAATGCATCTGCCCCTCCACGAACCCGGTCTGGAAGATGTAGGTCGCCAGGGTCTGCGAGGAATCCGCCGGCCCGCCTTCGGTCATCAGGTAGATCAGCGGGAATTGCTGCAACGCCTGGATGGTGCCCAGCACCACCAACGAGATCGTGGTGCCGCCGCAAAGCGGCCAGAGGATGTGGCGCACCCGGCGCCAGCCCCGCGCCCCGTCGATCGCCGCCGCGTCCAGCAGCTCGCGATCGATCGCAGCCAGGCCGACGCAATACATCAGCACGAAGAACCCGGACCATTGCCAGACATTCACCGCGATGATCGCCAGGCTGGCGGTGGCCGGCGCGCCGAGCAGCGACGGGAACATATCCGCCAGCCCCACCG
>JAKAZJ010000288.1 GCA_021826565.1 Pseudomonadota bacterium
GGCGGACCTCGGCGGCGATCGGCGCCAGCTTCGCCTGCACGTCGGCGGGGCTGGCGCCACGCACCGTCAGCTTGGTTTCCAGTTGCGGGTAGTGGGCGCGGAACCCGAGCTTCACCGATCCGTCCGCGGCCAGCGCCTCGATCCCTTCCAGCAGCGCATCGGCGTGCGATTCGCCGATGCCATAGGAATGAAACCGTTTCAGGAAGATCGTCGCCGGCCCGCCGGCGCGCACCAGCAGGCGGGGGATCACCTGTTCCTCCAGCATCCGGCGCAGCTCACGCGGCACGCCGGGGGTGAAGAAAAAGCGAGCCTTGCCGATGTCCAGCGCGAAGCCGCAGGCGGTGCCGATCGGGTTGTCCAGCACCTCCGCCCCCGCCGGCAGCATCGCCTGCTTGCGGTTGTTGGGCGGCATGACGCGGGAGCGGCGGGAGAAGAACGTTTCCATCCGCGCCAGCCAGTCTTCGTTCAGCACCAGCGGCACGCCGGCCGCCGCCGCGGCGATTTCCTGCGACAGATCATCGACCGTGGGGCCGAGGCCACCATTCACGATCACCGCATCCGCGCGCGCCGCAGCGAGACGAAACGCTTCCTCCAGCCGGTCGCGGTCGTCGCCGACGGTGGTGCCCCAGACCACGTTCAGACCCACATCCTCCAGCTTCTGGCTGACATAGCTGAAATTCGTGTTGGTGATCTTGCCGGTCAGCACCTCATCGCCGGTGCACAGGATCTCGATGCGCATCGCGCGTCCTTTCAGGTGGCGAGGAACCCGCCATCCACGGGCAGGGTCACGCCGGTCACATAGCGCGCCAGATCGGAGGCGAGGAAGATCGCCGCCCCCGCGATATCCGCCGGCTCCCCGAACCGTCCCAGCGCGATGCGCCCGGCGAAGCTTTTCATGTAGTCGGGATTTTCCCGCGCCTGCGCGTTCAGCGGCGTGGCGATCATCCCCGGCCCGATCGCATTGACCCGCACGCCGAGCGGGGACAACTCGATCGCCAGGGCCTTGGTCAACATCCGCACGCCGCCCTTGGAGGCGGAGTACGCCGCCGAATTCGGTAACGCAACGAACGACTGCACCGAACCGATATTGATCACCGCCCCCTTGGTCGCGATCAGCTGCGCGCGGAACGCGGTGGTGACGATGAACGGGCCGTCGAGGTTCACGGCCAGGGTCGCGTCCCACTCGGCGCGCGCGTTCGCCGCTTCCATCTTGCCGCGGCGGATGATGCCGGCGTTGTTGACCAGGATGGAAACCGGGCCGACGCGGGCGGCCAGGGCATCGACGGCGACGCGGTCGGTCACGTCCAGGCGTTCCGCGGTGGCCGCCGCGCCGATCTCCCCGGCTACGCGGCGCGCGCCGGCTTCGTTCACGTCGGCCACGATCACGCGCGCACCGGCGGCGGCAAAGCCGCGGGCGATGCCTTCGCCGATGCCGGACCCCGCACCGGTGACCAGCGCCAGGCGGCCCGCCAGCAGTCCTTCCATATCAGCGCGCCATCGCGGTGGTGGCAGCACCCGGCGTGGCGGTGCGTCCGCCATCCACCACGTAGTGCGTGCCGGTCACGTTGCCCGCAAGATCGGAACACAGGAACAGCACGACGTTCGCCACTTCCTCGGCGGTCCCGTAGCGGCCGATCGGGATCGAGTTCTGGTAGCGCTGGCTGGCCACCGCCGGATCGTTCGGCGACATCATCGCTTCCAGGGAATGGATCATGCGCGTATCGATCGGGCCGGGGCAGACCGCGTTCACGCGCACGCCCGCCCGCGCCACCTCGCCGCCCGCGACTTTGGTCAGGCCCAGGACGGCGTGTTTGGACGCGACATAGGCCGGCATCCCCGGTGTGCCCACCAGCCCGGCGACCGAGGCCGTGTTGACCACCGCGCCGCGCTTCTGCGCCAGCATCACCGGCAGCACGTGGCGCAGACCGAGAAACACGCCCTTCACGTTGACGCCCATGACCGCGTCGAACATCGCCTCGTCATATTCGGCCGTGGGGGCGACGGTGCCCTCGATCCCGGCATTATTGTGGAAGCAGTCGATGGCGCCGTAGGCGTCCAGCGCGGCCTTGACATAGGCGGCGACGTCGGCGGATTTCGTGACGTCGGCGGCAACGAAAATCGCCTGCGCGCCCTGCTGGCGGGCGATCCCGGCGGTGGCCTCCCCGGCGGCGACGTCGCGATCCACGACCACCAGCTTCGCGCCGCGTTTCGCGAAGCCGAGCGCACTGGCCCGGCCGATGCCGTTGCCCGCGCCGGTGACCAGCGCGACCTTGCCGGTGAAATCCATGCCGTCTCTCCCCCTTTTGTGGCGTACGCGGTAGCACGCCCTGTCCGGGACGAGATTGCAAGCCCCTTGCGGGGACGTTGTCGCCAGTTCCTGGTCTGACCGAGATCGGTCGCGCGGACGCGGCCTCAGCCTTCCATTGCTTCGCGCGCCAGTTCCAGCTCCAGCCACCGGTCTTCGGCCTCGGCCAGGGCGGCCTGGGCCTGCTCCAGCGCAGCCGCGGCGGCGGCAAAGCCGGCGGGGTCGCGGGCGTACATGCCGGGATCGGCCAGCACGCCGCCCAGCCGGGCGATCTCGGCCTGTGCCGCCGCGATCTTCGTGGGTAAGGTTTCCAGCGCGTGGCGATCCTTGAAGGTCAGGCGCCGAGCGGCACTGGCGGAACGCGGCGCGGGCGCGGCGCGGGACCTTGCCGGGGCCGGCGCCTCGGCGCGCGCCGGACCGCGCTGGGCCAGCATGTCGGAATAGCCGCCGGCGTATTCCACCCAGCGCCCCGCGCCCTCGGCGGCGATCACCGAGGTGGCAACGCGGTCCAGGAAATCGCGATCATGGCTGACCAGAAGCACGGTGCCGGGATAGTCGGCCAGCAGTTCCTGAAGCAGCTCCAGCGTCTCCAGGTCCAGGTCGTTGGTCGGTTCGTCCAGCACCAACAGGTTGGAGGGCTGGGCGAAGGCACGCGCCAGCAGCAGCCGCCCGCGCTCGCCGCCCGACAGCGCGGCGACCGGCGTGTTGGCCTGTTCCGGGGCGAACAGGAAATCCTTCATCGCACCGAACACATGCCGGGTCTGGCCGGCGATCGTGACAGTTTCACCGGTGCCGCCGGTCAGTGCCTGGCGCAGGGTTTGGGTCGGGTCCAGCGCCTCCCGCCGCTGATCCAGCGTGACCAGGGTCAAGGCAGCGCCGAGCTGGATCTCGCCCTGGTCGGGGGGCAGCGCGCCGATCAGCAGGTTCAGCAGCGTGGTCTTGCCCGCGCCGTTCGGGCCGACGATGCCGACCCGATCGCCGCGCAGGATGCGGGTGGACAGATCGCGCACGATCGGGGTGTCGCCGTAGCTGAAAGAGACGTGGTCCGCCACCGCGACCAGGCGGCCGGAGAGTGCGGCGCCGGTGGTTTCCAGCCGCGCGGTTCCGGCGGCGCCGCGGTGCTGACGGCGGCGTTCGCGCAGGGCGTGGAGATCGGCCAGGCGCTTCTGGTTGCGCTTGCGTCGCGCGGTCACGCCGTAGCGCAGCCAGTCCTCCTCGGCGGCGATCTTGCGGGCGAGCTTGTGTTGCGCGGTGGCTTCCTGGGCCAACGTGTCGTCGCGCCAGGATTCGAACGCGGCGAAGCCGCGCTCCAGCCGGCGGGTGACGCCGCGATCCAGCCACACGGTGACGCGCGACAGCCGTTCCAGCAGGCGCCGGTCGTGGCTGATCAGGACCAACCCGGCGCGGGCGGAATTGAGCGCGCGTTCCAGGATTTCGATCCCGGGCAGATCCAGATGGTTGGTGGGTTCGTCAAGCAGCAGGATGTCCGGGTCCGGGGCCAGGACGCGGGCCAGCGCGGCGCGGCGCGCCTCGCCGCCGGACAGGCGCGCGGGGTCCTCGGTGCCGTCAAGGCCGAGTGCCGCGAGCGCCGCGGCGGCGGCATGGCGATCGGCTTCGGCGGGGTCGGGACCGAGGCCGGCCTGGACATAGGCCAGCGTGCTGGGGAAGCCGGCCAGGTCCGGCTCCTGCGCCAGATAGCGGATGGTCGCACCCGGCTGGACGAAACGGGTGCCGGAATCGGCCGGGATCAGGCCGGCGGCGATGCGCAGCAGCGTGGATTTGCCGCTGCCGTTGCGGCCGACCAGGCAGAGGCGCTCTCCCGGGCCGACGG
>JAKAZJ010000289.1 GCA_021826565.1 Pseudomonadota bacterium
TGGCTGCTCGATCGCGCCCATCGCCGCATCGGCGACGACCGGACCGCGCGCACCACGCCGGCCCCGCTGACGCCGCCGGCCGGACCGGTCCCCGGCACGCGCGCCCGCGCCGCCGATCTGGGGCGGCAACAGAGTCTGCGCCGGACCGCTGGCCAGATGCGCGCCACCATTCCGCAGACCGCCGTCACCGCCGCCTTGACCAAGGCCCGCGCCGCCATGGCGCGGGCGGCGGGCGCGTTGCGGGCCGGCCAGGACCCGGCGGCGGCGGCGGCCGAGCGCCGCGCGATCGCCGCGTTGCGCCAGGGTGGTCAGGCGCTGTCGCGGCAGCTCGCGCGCCAGGCCGCGGCGCTGGGTCATGGCGGCGGGATGGCCCTGCCCGGGCTGGGCGCGTTGCTGCCCGGAGGCGGGGGGGATCCGCTCGGACGCGCCGGCAACGGCGAGGGGATGGACCCGATGGCAACCCTCGGTTTGCCGACCGACACCGCAGCGCAACGCTCCCGCGCGATCGAACACACGCTGCGCCACCGCGCTGCCGAACCGGACCGTCCGGCCCCGGAACGTGCCTATATCCGCCGATTGCTGCGGCCGTTCTGATGCTCCCGCCCAGCATGGCGGGAGAGGCGAGCTACCCGGGGACCGTCGCCGCCGCGAGTTCGCGCAGCCGCGCCGCGCCGGCGGGGCCTTTCAGCGCGTCGCGCCACGCCGCTTCGGCGACGCGCTGATGCGCCGCCACGGCGTCATCGGCGGCGGTGATCATCGCCACGCCCGATTGCGTGCCCGGCGCGGTTTCCGGCCGGAACGGGTTGATCGCCAGGCTCACCCGGTCGCGCGCGCGGAGCAGCGTGAAGGCCGAGGTCGGTTCCACCCCGGCCAGCAGCCCGAATTGCAGCCCCATCGGTTCGGCTTCCATCAGCGCGGCCATGTTCTCGATCTCGGTCGCCGCCACCTGACGGCCGATGCGCCGGATCCGGTCCGACACCGCCAGCCCGCCGGTGATCCCCTGTTCCAGCAGCCGACGCACGCCGGCGACGGTGACCATGCAGATGATATTCGGCCGGCGCATCTGGTACAGGCGCTTGCGCGCGGCCAGCACGCCCAGCACCTGCTCGCTCTGGCTGCGCAGGGCGGCGCGTTCGGGGCCGGCGCGATCGGCCAGTTCGTCGAATGCCTCGGCCAGCGCCAGATCGACGGCTTCGGACGTGGTCAGGTAGTTCAGCGGCCCGAAGATTTCCAGAATCTGATCGGTGCCTTCCTCCAACTGCCGCAGCCGCTCGAAATACCCCACGCCGCGGCTGTAGTATTCGATGCCGATCCCCAGCAACGACAGCGGCGAGATTTTCAGCAGCTCCGCCAGCCGCTTGATCGTATCAAGTTTTATCACGTCGCCTTTTTCATAGCGATACAGCGCGGCGCGTGAGACCCCGAGACGGGCCGCGATTTCCTCGGCCCGCAGCCCGGATTCCAGCCGGAAGGCGCGGAGTTGTTGGCCGATTTCGTTGAAACGCATGGACATCGCCGGACCCTGCCCCATTCCAAGGTGATGGCGGCGCCGAGCGCATGGTCCGCGCCCGGCGTGCTTCTTATTATCCTAGGCTTGGCCTCGCACGCCTGGCAAGCGTGAATCGCACGCGATGCGACCCGTCTCGCCCGGCTGGCCTAGGCTCATCTGGCGGTTATTCGCCCTCACGGATCGAAAAATCACCCAGCCGCTCGATCGCGCGGACCAGCGCCGAATGGTCGAGCTCCCCCTCCCCGTGCGCCGCGCAGGACGACATCATCTGCTGCGCGATCGCGGTATTGGGCAGCGACAGATTGAGTGCCCGGGCCGAGGACAGCGCCAGATTCAGGTCCTTCTGGTGCAGCCGGATGCGGAACCCGGGGGTGAACGCGCCCTTGATCATGCGTTCGCCGTGCAGTTCCAGAATGCGCGAGGAGGCGAACCCGCCCGAGATCGCGGTCCGCACCTTGGCCGGGTCCGCGCCGGCCTTGGCCGCGAACACCAGCGCCTCGGCCACCGCCTGGATGTTCAACGCGACGATGATCTGGTTCGCCACCTTGCAGGTCTGCCCGGCGCCCACCGGGCCGACATGGGTGATGTTCTTGCCCATCAGCGCGAACAGCGGCTCGGCCCGGGCGAAGGCGGCGTCCGAGCCACCGGCCATGATCGTGAGGCTGGCGGCTTTCGCGCCCACCTCCCCGCCCGAGACCGGGGCGTCCACGTAGTCGCATCCCAAGGCGGCGACCCGGGCCGCAAAGTCCTTGGTTTCGATCGGGCTGATCGAGGACATGTCGATCACCAGGCTGCCCTTGGCGAGCCCCGCGGCCACGCCGGCCGGGCCGAACAGCGCCGCCGCCACGTCGGGCGTATCGGGCACCATCAGGATCACCACCTCCGACGCCGCCGCGACCGCCTGGGCGCTGGGCAGCACCGTGGCGGCGGCGCGAAGCTCGGCGGTCAGGCTGGCGCGTTCCGGCACCGCGAGCGTGTGCCCGGCGGCCTTCAGGTTCAACGCCATGGGCCGTCCCATGATGCCGAGGCCGATGAAACCGATCTTCATGGGGAAACTCTCCTGCGTGTTGAACGAGTAGCGCCCCCTCTCCCCCCGCGAGGGCGGGGGGAGAGGGGGTGAAGATATCGGTTACCCGGCCAGGCGCCGGAGCCAGGTCAGCCCGGCGAGCGTGTCTCCGGCCGGACGATATTCGCAGCCCACCCAGCCGGCGTAGCCCAGCGCATCCATGCGCGCGAACACGAACGGCCAGGCGATCTCACCGGTGCCCGGTTCGTTGCGCGCCGGCACGTCGGCGATCTGCATATGCGCGATCACCGGCAGGAACTGCTCCATGCGTTTGGTGATGTCGCCCTCGGTTATCTGGACGTGGTACAGGTCGAACTGCAATCCCAGCCGGTCGCGGCCGATCGCGTCCACGATCGCCGCGCCCTGCGCCTGGGTGTTCAGGAAATAGCCCGGCATGTCGCGGTGGTTGATCGGTTCGCTCGCCAGCTTCACGCCGGCGGCGTGGGCCTGCTCGGCGGCCCAGGCGAGATTCGCGGCATAGACCGCCGCCGCGGTCACGGGGGATGTTCCGGCGGGCGGGATGCCCGCCATGCAATGCACCAGTTTGCAGTCCAGCGCAGCGGCGTAGTCCAGCGCCTGCTTCACGCCGTCCCGGAACGCCGCCTGCCGCCCCGGCAGGGACGCAAGGCCGCGTTCGCCACCCGCCCAGTTCCCCGGGGGCATGTTGAACAGCGCCTGGGTCAGGCCGTTGGCGTCCAACCGGCGGCGGATCTCGGCGGCTGGATGCTCGTAGGGGAACAGGAACTCCACGCCCTTGAACCCGGCTTTGGCGCAGGCGTCGAACCGGTCCAGGAAGCCCACCTCGTTGAACATCATGGACAGATTGGCGGCGAATCGTGGCATGGCGGCCTCCCCGGTGCGTTGGCCCTCCCCGACGCGGTCCGAGGCGGCTACGATGCCCCGGTGATTACCCCCCGCCCGCCCGTCTGGGAAGCCGCCTTGCGCCAACCCGGCGCCGCCGCCGAGCGCATCCTGCTCTGGCTTGCCCTCGGCGCGCTCGGCGCTGGCTGCGCGCTGGTGCTGCTGCCGTTTCTGTCGGCGCTGCTCTGGGCCGGGATTCTGGTGTTCACCACCTGGCCACTGTTCCAGTGGCTGCGGCTGCGCGCCCATCTGGGCCGCGCCGGCGCCGCCGCGGCGATGCTGGTGCTGACCGCGGTGGTGATCGTGGTGCCGATCGCGCTGGTCGCGCCGGCCAGCGAAGCGAGCGCCAACCAGCTGCGCGCCGCGGTCCTGTCATCTCTCGCCGCCGGCCTGCCGCCCGCCCCGGGATGGGTGCGCACCCTGCCGATCCTGGGCGGATCGCTGTCCGATATCTGGAACCGCTGGGCGGTGGATGTGTCAGCCGCATTGGCGGCGCTGCAACCCTATTTCGGCCTGGCGCTGGAGGAAGCCCTGCGCCTGCTGCTGGGCATCGCCGGGGGCGTGCTGCTGTTCGGCTTCGCGCTGTTCGTCGCGTTCTTCTTCTATCTGCATGGCGAGCCGATCGCCGCCCGCCTGCGCGGCCTGATCGGGCGCATCGGTGGAGCCGGCGGGGAGCGCATGC
>JAKAZJ010000290.1 GCA_021826565.1 Pseudomonadota bacterium
GCGCCTCCGCGTTTGGCGGTCGTGCTGCCGGGGGCGCTCTATCTTCGCCCCACGCCCAGCACTTTCCCATCCGCCGCCTGCACCAGCGCTGCGAACCGCTCCCCCGCCGGCCGCGTCGCGGTGAAACGCCGCGGCGCGCCCCGCCAGGCGCCCAGCGGCGTCACGCTGCGGACCACGTCGATTTCGGTCAGGGTTGCACCCGCGTTCTCGCCGCCGCCGACGCGGGTGGTGTGGGTGGGATCGTAGCCGAACAAAACCACCTGGCCGCTCCCCGCCGGACCGGCGCCGAGACGTACTCGCACCGTCCCGCTCGCCACCGCGATCGTCACTGGAATGGCCGGCCCCGCCTGACCCTGTGCGTGCGCGATTGCCGCGCGTAGCCCGCGCGCGTCCGATCCTACCAGCTGCGTCCGACCGTCGATCACGGCCTGCGGCGTATAGACCTCGGACAGATGCTGCAGCCCGGCGTACCAATTCTGCCGCGCGGTCGCCGCCGCCAGCGCATACGGGTCCCGGTAGTCCGCGCCGTTCCAGTATGTGACGTGCAGGTCCAGCGCCAGGATGTCCGGGTCCCGCGCCGCCAGCCGCCGCAGCAGCGTATCCGCCGGCGGGCACGAGGAACAGGCCTGCGAGGTGAACAACTCCACCACCACCGGCTGATGCGCTGCGAAGGCGGGGGACGCGATCGCCAGCAAGGCGGCCAACAGAGACAGACGTTTCATGCTTGCTTCCTTCCTCCGGTGACGTTCGGGGGACATGACGGCGGCGGTTGCCGCGCGATCGGGCAAAGTCCCGTCTGGCGGCGCCCCTATGCCAGCACCGCCACGCCAGCCTCCTGCGCCGCCGCCACCAGATCCGCGTCCAGCGAACCAAGCGGCAACCCGAGCCGCTGGGCAAGTTCCAGATAGGCGGCGTCGTACAGGCTCAGTCCGTGCCGATCGGCCAGCGCCAGGGTCGCGGTCCAAGCCTGCCCGTCGGTCTCGGGATCCACCACGATCTGCAGCGCGCCCAGGTCCCCCAGCGCGGCGTCGCGGAACGGAACGTCGATCCGTTTGCGGCGGACCCCGGCATTCAGCGCGTTCGCAACCTCCAGCCGCCACAGCGACGGCACCACGGCGTGGGACGCGGCGACCTGGCGGAGGATGCGGTCGGGCAAGGCGCCTTCCTCGTCGCGATACAGGAATGCCAGCGTGGCCGAGGCATCCAGGACCAGGCTCATCGCCGTCCTTCATCCCGCCAGGCGCGAAGCTCGTCCAGGCTGGGGGGTGACGCGACCGTCCGGGCGCGGGCGCTGATGCGGGCCAGCGCCGTCTGCGCCGCCTTGCGATCGAAGGCGGGCAACGCGGGAATCAGCCGCGCCACCGGGCGACCGTGGCGGGTGATGATGGTTTCCTCACCGCGCTCGGCTGCGTCCAGCAGCTGGCCGAGGCGATTCTTGGCGTCGAAGGCACCGATGGCGGACATAGGTCGCTCCGGGGGCGAGGTAATCAAGCTAGCTCAAGCTAGTATATCTCCGCCGCAGCCGCAACCCCCCTTGGCACCCGGCGGCGCGCCGGTCCATACCCCGGGCAAGCCCATCACGGAGGACTCGCCCATGCCCGGAACCCATCGTATCGCTGTCATCCCTGGCGACGGCATCGGCAAGGAAACCGTCCCCGAATCGCTGAAGGTGCTGGACGCCGCCGCGTCCCGATTCGGGTTCAAACTGGACCTGATGCACTACGACTGGTCTTGCGAGACCTATAAGCGCACCGGCGCGATGATGCCCGAAGATGGCATGGAGCAACTGAAAGCTTCGGACTCGATCCTGCTCGGCGCCGTGGGCTGGCCGGACGTGCCGGACCATATCTCGCTCTGGGGCCTGTTGATCCCGATCCGCCGGGGTTTCGACCAGTATGTGAATCTGCGCCCCTGCAAGCTGATGCCCGGAGTGCGCACACCGCTGGCCGGGCGCACCGAAGCGGATATCGATTTCTACGTGGTGCGGGAGAATACCGAAGGCGAATACTCCTCGGTCGGCGGGCGCATGTTCGAAGGCACGGACCGCGAATTCGTCTCCCAGCAATCGGTGTTCACGCGCAAGGGCACGGACCGGGTGCTGCGCTTTGCGTTCGAACTGGCCAACAGCCGGCCGAAGCGGCATCTCACCTCGGCCACGAAATCGAACGGCATCACCTTCACCATGCCGTACTGGGACGAGCGCTTCGCCGCGATCGGCCGGGACTATCCCGGCATTCGCACCGATCAGTACCACATCGACATCCTGACCGCGCATTTCGTGCAGCATCCGGACTGGTTCGATGTCGTGGTCGGTTCCAACCTGTTCGGCGATATCCTGTCCGATCTGGGCCCCGCGGTGGCCGGCTCGATCGGCATCGCGCCGTCCGCCAACATCAATCCGGAGCGGGTGTTTCCGTCGATGTTCGAGCCGGTGCACGGCTCCGCTCCCGATATTGCCGGCAAGCATATCTGCAACCCGATCGGCCAGATCTGGTCGGCGGGGATGATGCTGGAGCATCTGGGCGAGGCCGCGGCCGGCGCGGCCATCGTATCGGCGATTGAAACCCTGCTGCGCGAGGGCGGCCCGCGCACCCGCGACATGGGCGGCCAGGCCGGCACCGCCGAGGTCGGCGACGCGCTGGCGGCGATGGTGGCGCGCGGCTGATGCTGCCCTGCCAGCGCGAGCGGTTCGAGATTCCGCGCGAGGTCGCCTATCTGAACGCCGCCGCAGCGTGATCCTGGAGATCGACGCAGCAGTGGCGGAGCAAGCGGCGCGATCCAGCCGCTTCCGGCGATCGACCGGCTGGTGGCGGCGACCGCGCTGGTGCATGGGCTGAGCTTGGTGACGCGCACCGATCGCGCCGTGGCGGGGCTGGGGGTGTTCAACCCGTTCGGGGATGGGACGTAGCGAAACGGGCGGGTGATGCAGGAACGTTGCTTGGCGGACACCGCGCGGCCGAATCGGCATGCCTTCTGCACAACCTTCATGGAACCACAACTCCGAGCGCCTCGGCCGGGGTGACGATGCGGATGTTCCGGTGGGTTCCGAGCGTGAGCAGATGGCGGTCGCCGGAGACAATGAGAGCGGCCTGTGCGGCAACGGCAGCAGCAATGACGTGATCGTCATCCGGATCAGCGGCGATCACGGACGGAACTTCCTGGGGTGCCACCAGATCGACCGTCTCGACATAATCTGCAATCAGCAGTCGAGCGGTACGGCCGATGAGGGCGAGGCGCTTCGTGGCCATGGGTCGAAGCAGAACCTCGGCCAATTCCTCCAGCAATGCGATACTGGTAAAGAGCGTGACTTCCTCCCGTCGCCGGGCGACTTCGAGAAACCGGTAGGGGGTGCCACGCCAGAGCAGCGCCGACAGCACGACGTTGGTGTCAAGAACGATCCGCACGGCTGCTCCGGGAAGGCCGCGCGGCGCGCATGGCATCGATCTCGGCCTGGACCTCATCGTCCGTGACAGGCGGAGCGCCGGCGGCTTCCAGCGCCGGGGCGATCGCCAGGAGTCGATCCATGGCGGCCAGGCGCCGTGCCTTGGCGGCAAGGAAATCCACAAAATCCTCGACCTCGCCCAGCCGCTCGGCCGGCAGCGCCGCGATCTTCTCGGTCAGTGCGTGCGTGTCTGCGGGCATGAACGGTTTCTCCTTCGCTGCTGAGGCCGCTGACGATGTGCCCGATCCGGTGCCGGAGCGGTATGCCGTCGCCCGGAACCGGTACAATGCCGCGAAGTGCAGGCCGAGCTGGTTGTATGGCCCGTACTCATCCCGATCGAGCGGCAGCGTACCGAGATTCACGCGCAGCTCCACGGCCGGCGGTCGGCCGAATGGAGCCGAATTCTACTGGCCATTTTTATACTGGCGGCCAGCGTGCCGGTCAAATGTCTTTCGGGCCTACGGGTATGGCACCATGCGTCGCACCAGGCGGTGAACGAGACGGACATCGGCGTGCCCGGGCATCGCCGGCGGGGCGGCGTTCACGTTTGATGCGAATGGCGACCTGACCTCGGACGGCACGCGGACCTACACCTATGACGCCGAGGGCGACGGGCATATCCTGACCGCGACGGGGCCGGGGCTGGTGGCGAGCTACCGCTA
>JAKAZJ010000291.1 GCA_021826565.1 Pseudomonadota bacterium
GGCGGCTGGATCATGCCAGCGAAGCAGGAGAAATAGACGGTGGCACGACGCGGACGCATGATCTGGGGTGGTGTCGCGGTGCTGGCCGCGGCGGCGCTGGCTTGGCGCCTGACGCAGGGACCCGCCCCCGGCACCGGCCACGGCGCGACCGCGCCGGCGCTGGTGGAGGTCGCCGCCGCCGCACCCCGCGATGTGGCGGTGTATCTTGAGGCGCTGGGCACCGCGGTCGCCTACCGCACGGTCACGGTGCAGCCGATGATCACCGGCCCGCTGCAAACGGTGCTGTTCCACGAAGGCGAAACCGTCGCCAAAGGCGATCTGCTGGCCCGCATCGACCCCGCCCCGTACCACGCTGCGCTGGACCAGGCCGAGGCGAAACTGGCGCAGGACCAAGCCGCGCTGACCAACGCGGAATTACAGGCGCGGCAATATGCTTCACTGGTGCGGCAGAACTATACCTCGAAGCAGCAGGCCGCGACCGCGGCGGCAACCGCGGCCGAGGACCGTGCCCAGCTGCGCCAGGACCGCGCCGCGATCGAAACCGACCGCATCAATCTGGGCTACACCGAGCTTCGCGCGCCGATCCCGGGCCGCACCGGAATCCTGAACGTGAACGCGGGAAACATCGTCGGTCCAACCACCTCTGGCGGGATCGTGACGATCAACACGATCCAACCCATCGCGGTTCAGTTCAGCCTGCCACAGCAGGATTTGCCGGCGTTGCAGGCGGCAATCGCGGCCGGGCCGGTGCCGCTGCTGGCCACCGCCGGCGGCGATCCGGCAACCGCGCCGGTGCTGGATCAGGGGACGCTCTCGGTACTCGACAACACGGTGAATGCCGCCACCGGCACGTTGACCCTGAAAGGCCGCTTCCCCAACCCGAAGCTGACGCTGTGGCCGGGCGCGTTCGTCAATGTCCGGGTGCAGGTACGCACGCTTCCTGCCGCGCTGACCATCCCGCCGGTGGCGCTGCAGCAGGGGCCGAACGGCAGCTTCGTCTATCTGATCCATCCCGGCCCCGCGCCCACGGTCGCCATGCAGCCGGTCACGATCGGCTACCAGAACAGCACCACCGTGGTTATCACCAAAGGGCTGACCCCGGGCGCGCAGGTCGTCACCGAGGGCACATCCCGTCTGCATGAAGGCGCCGCGGTGAAGATCGTCACGGCGCCGGGATGAACGTCTCCGCCCCGTTCATTGCCCGACCGGTGGCGACCGCGCTGCTGGCGGTCGCGATCCTGCTGCTGGGGGCACTGGGCTATCGGGCGCTACCGGTCTCATCCCTGCCGCAGGTGGATTTTCCGACCATCCAGGTGGTGACCAAGCTGCCCGGCGCGTCGCCCGATACCGTTTCGAAGCTGATCACCGCGCCGCTGGAACGCCAGTTCGGCGAGATCGCGGGGCTGGCGGCGATGAACTCGGTCTCGGGGCTGAACACCAGCACGATCACGTTGCGCTTCGATCTCAGCGTCTCGGCGACCAGCGCCGCGCAGGCGGTGCAGGCAGCAATCAATGCCGCCTCCGGCACGCTGCCACCCAATCTGCAATACCCGCCAGTGTATCACGAGGTGAACCCGGCGGACGCGCCGATCCTGACCCTGGCGCTTACCTCGGGCAGCATGACCTTGTCCGAAGTCGCCAACGTCACCCAGACGGTCCTGCTGCAACGACTGGCCGAGGTGCGCGGCGTGGGTCTGGTGACGGTCGCCGGGGGCGCGCGCAAGGCGATCCGCGTGATGGTCGATCCGGTGCGGCTGGCCGCCTACGGGATCTCGTTGGAAGACGTGCGCAACGCGATCGTCAATGCCAACCAGCCCGGCGCGAAGGGCGGCCTGCAGGGCGAACATCAGGCCTATGCGATCGGTGCCAATGACCAGATCACGGCGGCGGCAGAATACCGCAGCCTGGTGATTGCGTATCGCAACCGCGCCCCGGTGCGGTTGTCGGCGATCGGCACCGTGACCTCGGGGCTGGAAAACGACCAGGAACTGGCATCCTATAACGGCACCCCCGCGGTGGTACTGGAAATCCAGCGCCAGCCGGGGGCGAATATCGTCAGCACGGTCGCGCGCCTGCGCGCCGCGCTGGCCACCGACCGTTCCGAACTGCCGCCCGCGATGCGCCTGACGGTGGTGGGCGATCGCACCGCGACGATCCAGGCTTCGGTGCGCGACGTGGAGATCACCCTGATCAGCGCGGCCTTGCTGGTGGTCCTGGTGATCTTCCTGTTTCTGCCGAATCCGCGCGCGGTCCTGATCCCGGCAGTGGCGTTGCCGTTGTCCATCGTCGCCACCTTCGCCGTGATGGACGCGCTCGGCTTCCAGCTCGACAATCTTTCGCTGATGGCGCTCACGGTCGCGGCGGGCTTCGTCGTTGACGACGCAATCGTGATGATCGAGAACATCGTCCGCTTCATCGAGGCCGGCGAGCCGCCGTTACGCGCGGCCTATCTGGGCGCGCGCCAGATAGGGTTCACGATCATCTCGCTGACCGTCTCCTTGATCGCGGTGTTCATCCCGCTGTTGTTCATGTCCGGGATCGTCGGCCGGCTGTTCTCGGAATTCGCGATCACCCTGTCGGTCGCGGTGGCGATCTCGGCGGTGGTGTCCCTGACACTGACGCCGATGATGAGCGCACGCCTGCTGCGTCCGGCCGCCGAGGCCCATCCCGGCCGGCTCGCGCGCGGGGCCGAGGCGGCGCTGGCCGCCACGCGCGCGGCGTATGGTCGCGGCCTGGCCTGGTGCCTGCGCCATCAGGGGCTGATCCTGATCGGCTTCCTCGCCACCGTGGCGCTGACCGTGGCGTTGTTCGTGCTGATCCCTAAGGCGCTGCTGCCACAGGAGGACACCGGCGAGATCGTGGCGGTGACCGAGGCGCGGCAGGGCATCTCGCTCGACGCCATGGAACGGCGACAGGACCGCGCAATCGCGGTGATCCGGCGCAACCTGGCGGTGGCCGCCGTCACTTCCCTGATCGGCGCCGGGGCGACCAACCCCACGCCGAATACGGGCCAGATCACGATCATCCTGAAGCCGATCGGATCGCGCCCGGCAATCGCGGTGGTGATGACGGAGCTGGCGCGGTCGCTGGCGGCGATTCCCGGCCTGTCATTCTACATGCAGCCAGTACAGGACATCACGCTGTCGTCGCGCGCATCGCCCACGCAATACCAGTACACGCTGACCGCCACCGACCAGGCGGGGCTCGATCAGTGGGCCGGGAAGATCACCGCCGCCTTGCAGGCGCTGCCGGAGCTATCCGATGTCGCAAGCGATCAGGCCGATCAGGGGCTGGAGACCTATCTGCACATCGACCGTGCCGCCGCCGCGCGGCTTGGGGTGACGGTCGCGGCGATCGCGAACACGCTGTACGATGCGTTCGGGCAACGGCAAATTGCCACGATCTACGCCCAGAACGCGCAGTACCGCGTGGTGCTGGGGATCGACCCGCGGCGCGCCACCTCGCCGGCCGCGCTATCCGCGATCTATCTGCCCGCCGGCAGCCTGACCGCGGCTGCGGCGAGCAGCGGCGGCGGTCCCGGCTCGGCGATCAGCGGCACCGCGACGGTCACCAACAGCACCACCGCCGCCACGCCCGCCGCCCAGGTCCCGCTGGCCCAGGTCGCGACCATCACGACCCGCCACGGCCCACTGGTGATCACGCGGGAGGATCAGTTCCCGTCGGTGACGCTCAGCTTCAACCTGGCCCCGGGCGCGTCGCTGGGGGCGGCGGAGCAGGCGATCACCACCACCGAGGCGAAGCTCGGCGTGCCGGGAAACGTGACCGGTGTGTTCACGGGCGCGGCGGCGGAGTTCCAGTCCTCCCTGGCCGATACGCCGTGGCTGATCCTGGCGGCGTTGGTCGTGATCTATATCGTGCTGGGGGTGCTGTACGAAAGTACGATCCATCCGCTGACGATCCTGTCCACCCTGCCCTCGGCCGGGATCGGCGCGCTGCTGGCGCTGCTGCTGACCGGGACCGAGTTCACGGTGGTCGCGCTGGTCGGCATCGTGCTGCTGATGGGGATCGTGAAGAAGAACGGGATCATCCTGGTCGATTTCGCGATCGAGGCCGAACGCACCCGCGGCCTGTCCCC
>JAKAZJ010000292.1 GCA_021826565.1 Pseudomonadota bacterium
GGTGGCGATGCGCACGGCCCCGGACGCCGTGCGCCCCGCGTCCGCAACGGGGGCGCGGCGGGCATACGGGTCGGTCGGATCGAATCCGGCGATCACGCGGTAAACGTCCAGCGCCACATCCACCGTTTCCGCGAACACCGAGATCGTGTCGAGCGAGCGGCACGCCGGCACCATCCCGCGCGCGCTGATGCTGCCCGGCGTGGGTTTCAGCCCGACGATGTTGCCGAACGCGGCCGGAACCCGTCCCGATCCGGCGGTATCGGTCCCCAGCGCGAAGGGCACAATTCCGGCCGCCACGGCCGCCCCCGACCCCGAGGACGACCCTCCCGGCACGCGCGCCGCATCGAACACGTTGCGCGGCACGCCATACGGGCTGCGGGTGCCGACCAGGCCGGTGGCGAACTGATCGAGATTGGTCTTGCCGATCAGGATCGCCCCCGCCTCCAGTAGGCGATCCACCGCCGGCGCCGAGCGGTCCGGCTGATAGGCATAGCCCGGGCAGCCAGCGGTGGTCGGCAGTCCGGCCACGTCGATATTGTCCTTCACTGCGAAGGGCACGCCCCAGAGCGGGCGGTCGCGTTTGCCTTCGCGTTCCAGCAGCCGCGCGCGTTCCACGATCGCCGCATCGGCGACCCGCGCGATCCAGATCGCCGTATCGTCATGGGCGCGGTCGGCTTTGAGCGCGGCCTCCGCTGCTTCCGATGGCGTCATTCCGCGGCCCCGTCGCCAGCAAGCGCTCCTTCCGGTGCGGCAAACGCCTCGGGCACCGCTGCCGCCGCCTTGTAGCGGCTGAGACCGAGACACATCGCGCCGATCAGCAGATAGCCAAGCGCCACGGGCGATGAATTGGCGAACCCCAGCGCGGTGCCGTTGATGAAGCCGAAAAACGCCAACACCGCGCCGATCAGCGCATACAGTCCTGCCCACTCGAATTTGCGGTCGATGATGAACGCCGCGACCGCGCCCAGCACCAATCCGGCCAGCGTCGCGCCGCCGCCGAACAACTGCATCCCCTGGTAGATCACGCCATGCGCCGCCAGTGCCGCCGCGCCGACCTTCGCGGCGCTGGTACCGGCGGCGGACAACGCTCCGTCCACCTGGCTTTGCGCCCATGCGGCGACATTCGGCAGCAGCGCCAGAATGACCGCGGGGGCATGGCGCGCGGGCGTCGCCTCGAACGCCTGGGCGCCGATCACGAGGCCGATATAAAGCAGGATCGGCAGGATCGCGACCAACGGTACCACCGCGAGCAGCAACGCCGCCAGTCCCAGGAAGCAAACCACCGAGATCGCGAACCCGGTGGCGATCGAATAGCCGATCCGCCCGCCCACTGCTTTCCAGCCGGGATGGCCGATATAGACCGCTGGCGGGAACGGGCTGCCGAGCACTGCCCCGGCGAGCGCGCCGATCCCATCGGCGATCAGCACCTGACGCAGCGCGTAGTCATCCCCGGCGGCCGAGGCGCTTTCGACGTTGTTCATCCCCTCGGTGAAATTATAGATCCCAAGCGGGATCGCCGTGACCAGTAGCGGCCCGACATGCACCAGCCCCGCCAGCACATGGAGCGACGGCAGCGGGGGATGAAACCCGAACTGCGCCAGCGCGAGGCTCACCGCGTGCGGGTCCATCACCGGCGAGATCCCGCTCAACGTCGCCGCCCAGGCCAGCACCGTGCCCACCAGCACCGCCGCCAGCCCCCCCGGCACGCCACCCGGCAGCCGCACCCGCGCCATCCAGCTCACGAGAATGATACCGAGCGAGATGAACGACAGCCACGGCACTTGCCAGGACTGGAACGCCGGCCGCAGCGAGATGAAGGCGATGGAGATCCCCGCCAGCGCCCCCAGCATCGCCGCCCGCGGCGTGTATTTCCGCACCGTGGGACCGACGAAGGCGCCGGCCAGGATGATGATCCCGATCACGAAGGCCCAGGCGAGACCGGCTTCCCACGCCAGCACCGGGTTGTGGGTGGCCAGATACGTGGGCAGCATCACCACGAACACGGCGATGAACATATGCGGCACGCTGGGGCCGTAGGGCAGGGCGGTGACGTCGGCGCGGCCCTCGCGCTTCGCCAGCCGCCAGGCCAGGTAGCCGTAGAACAGATTGCCGATCGGCAGCGCGATCCCCAGCGCGGGCAGGATGCGCCCGAAGACGATGCCGTTCGGCAGATGCACGACGCCGAGGCAGAGGCCGGTCAGCACGATCACGTTCAGCACGACATTGGTGAACAGGCCGAAGAACCCGTTCCAGTCGCCTGGTACCCAGAGGCGCGGGGTAAACGAAGTCGCGGAAGCGGTGGTGGCCATCGTGCTCTCCTCCGTTACGTCATCGCCGCGAGCAGCCGCGCGGACGGCGCGACCCAGCCGAAGATGCCGCCCTGGGCGCGGATCATCGCGAGGCCCGCTGCGTGGAATTCCGGGAAATAGGAGCCGGTGCAGTCTTCCAGCACCAGGCAGTCGAAGCCGCGATCGTTGGCTTCGCGCACCGTGGTGTTGACGCAGACCTCGGTGGTCACGCCGCAGACGATCAGCTGCGCGATGGCCCGGCCGCGCAGGATCGCCTCCAGGTCGGTGGCGTAAAAGGCGCCCTTGCCGGGCTTGTCGATCACCGGCTCACCGGCGATCGGGGCGAGTTCCGGGATGATGTCGTGGCCCGGTTCGCCGCGCACCAGGATGCGGCCCATGGGGCCGGGATCGCCGATGCCGGTGGGCAGGTTGCCGCGCGCGCGCTTGGCGGGGGCGAGGTCGGCAAGATCGGGGCGGTGGCCCTCGCGGGTGTGGATCACCAGCATCCCCGCGGCGCGCGCCGCGTCCAGCACGGCGCTTGTAGGGGCGATCGCGGTGCGCAGGCGGGAGACGTCGTTGCCGAGCACCGCGCCGAAGCCGCCGGGCTCCAGGAAGTCGCGCTGCATGTCGATGATGAGCAGCGCGGCGGCGGTGGGGTGGAGGATAAAGGCGTACGGGGCGGCGTCGACGCGGATCATGACCAATTCGTAGGCAAAAAACATAGGCAAACGACAATAGATACGGCAAATAAGATCACGCCACGCCCGCTTGACTCAGAAAATCTGTCCATCGTCCGACCCCGACTTGCTTCTGTCGCGATCTGGGGGTGCAAATTACCGGCCAGCCGCGCCCGCCATGCTTCCCGCCGCCGTGGTGACGCCCACCCGGTAGCCAGAACCGGCCAAACCGGCCATAATCGGGTCGATCACGGCGCGTTTCGCCGCAGGAGCCGTTACGATGACCTCCACGATGCCGTCCGCCTGGACCCAGACTTCATGGCGCGCCCGCACGATCCGCCAGGCGCCCGTCTATCCCGACGCCACCGCCCTGGCGGCGGTCGAGGCGAGGCTGCGGGCCTATCCGCCGCTGGTGTTCGCCGGGGAGGCGCGCCGTCTGAAGGCCAACCTGGCGCAGGCCGCGGACGGCCGCGCCTTCGTCCTGCTGGGTGGGGATTGCGCCGAAAGCTACGCCGAGTTCACCGCCAATATTTTGCGCGACAGTTTTCGCGTGCTGCTGCAGATGGCGGTGGTCCTGACCTTCGGCGCCTCGGTGCCGGTGGTGAAGATGGGGCGGATGGCGGGGCAGTATGCCAAGCCGCGCTCCTCGGATACCGAAACCCGCGACGGGGTCGCGCTGCCCAGCTACCGCGGCGATATCATCAACGGGCCGGACTTCACCGCCGCTTCGCGCATTCCCGATCCCGCGCGCATGGAGGTCGGGTATTTCCAGGCTGCCGCCAAGCTGAACCTGCTGCGCGCCTTCGCCTCGGGCGGCTATGCCGACCTGCATGAGGTGCATCGCTGGAATCTGGGCTTCGTCGAACGCTCGCCGCTGGCCGACCGGTACCGCGATCTGTCGGCGCGGATCGACGAGACGTTGGCTTTCATGGCGGCCTGCGGCATGACCAGCACGACCACGCGGGACCTGCGCGAGACCGATTTCTATGTCGCGCATGAGGCGCTGCTGCTGCCGTACGAACAGGCACTCGCGCGGATCGATTCCACCACCGGGGACTGGTACGGCTGCTCGGCGCATTTCCTGTGGATCGGCGATCGGACCCGCCAGTTAGACGGGGCGCATGTCGAGT
>JAKAZJ010000293.1 GCA_021826565.1 Pseudomonadota bacterium
GGCACTCGACAGCTACTCGGCCCTGTTCGAGAACGACCGCCACACCCCCACCGGGCTGGCCGGTTTCCTGGCCGGGATCGGCGCGCGCCATCTGTTCTTGTGCGGCTTGGCGCTAGATTTCTGTGTCGCTTTGTCAGCTGAGGACGCGCTGCGCCTGGGCTACGCGGTCACCGTGATCGCGGACGCAAGCCGGGCCATTGCCCTGCCCCACCCCGAAGGCGGCTCCACGCTGACCGCCGCCCGCGCCCGACTGAGTGCCGCCGGGGCGCGCTTGGTCCCAGCCGACGCACTCTGATGCCGCGCTACCTGATCACCGGCGGGGCCGGATTCATCGGATCGCATCTGGCCGAAGCGCTCATGGCGGGCGGCGCGACGGTACGAGTACTGGACGATCTATCCACCGGTAGGCGAGAAAACCTACCCGCGGAAGTCGAACTGATCGTAGGCGACGTCGCCGACCCTGACACAACCCGCGGGGCGATGGCGGGCATGGACGGATGCTTCCACCTCGCCGCGATCGCCTCGGTAGCCCGCGCCGCCGAGGACTGGCCGGGCACGAGCCGGGTCAACCTGGGCGGCACCGTCGCGGTGCTGGACGCAGCGAGAGAGCGACGGACGCCAGTCGTTTACGCATCCTCGGCGGCAGTGTACGGCAACTCCCCGGAACGACCGATCACCGAAACCGCCCCGACGCGCCCGCTTTCCGCCTATGGCGCCGACAAGCTAGCCTCCGAGTTGCACGCATCGGTGGCTACCGAGGCATTCGGAGTCCCGACAGTGGGACTGCGGTTCTTCAACGTCTTCGGTCCGCGGCAAGATCCCCATTCGCCATACTCAGGAGTGATCTCGATCTTCGCAGCTCGGCTGCGGCGCGGGCTGCCGCTCGATCTGTTCGGCGATGGGGGGCAGACGCGGGACTTCGTGTTCGTGGTGGACGTGGTGGCGGCGTTGCGCGCAGCAATGACGCGCCTGCCAACCGGGGGGGCGCTGGGCCGACCGGTGTTCAATGTGTGCTCAGGGCAGGCGACGTCGATCCGGGATCTGGCGGGGACGCTGGCGACTATCGCCGGCGTCATCCCGCGGCTGCGGGAGCGGCCAGCGCGACCCGGCGACATCCGCCATTCGTTGGGGGGGCCGGACGCCGCGCGTGCCGCCCTGGGCCTCGCCCCACCCGTTGACCTGGCCATAGGGCTGGCAGCGGTATGGAACTGGCTCGACGCACCGTGACGCTGCACGCATTGCTCGTCACGCTCGCGGTACCGCCGCCGAATCTGTCGCTGGTCGGGCTGGCTGGGTACGCACTACGCGGCCGATGGCGACGGCTGGGACGTGCTATGTCAGCCGCAGCGTTGCTGGCGCTGCTGGCGCTGTCCCTGCCCGCGGTTGCGCTGTCGCTGCTGATCCCGCTCGAGCGAGGCCTGCCATTGAAGCCGCTCGCCGCCGATCCGCCGGGTGCGATCGTGATCCTGAGCGCCGAAGTGGTGCACCCGCGTGGGCCGCCCGGGACGGAGCAACTGGGGCCGATTACCCTGCGGCGCATGCGGGCCGGCGCGCGGTTGGCACGTCGGACCGGGCTGCCAGTCCTCGTGACCGGGGGCCGGCTTGGCGGGCATAAAGTCGTGCCGATCGCGGTGCGAATGGCGGCCAGCCTGCGGCGCGACTTCGGCGTTCAGACGCGCTGGATCGAGGACCGCTCGAAGACCACCTGGCAGAATGCCGAATATAGCGCGGTGATACTGCGTCAGGCAGGAATCACTTCGGTGTATGTGGTCACCGACGCTTGGCATGAACCGCGCGCGATCCTGGCATTTCGTCATTTCGGCATTCATGTCACGGCCGCGCCGGTAGTGCTCCACGCACACGCTGGGGTCTGGCTGCCATCCGCCCATGCCTGGCGGCTGAGTTACTTCGCTTTCCACGAGTATATTGGGTTGATCTGGTACGCCTATCTCGCATGGCGCTCGGGACCTGGGCCATGAGACATGCCGGGTTGCGTGGGAACGCCCGCCACCGGATCGACCGCCGGCAGGAACCCCGTCACCTCGGTGAAACCCGGCACGATACGAGTCGCACCAGAGGCAATGTCGCTATTTCAGAGATGCCAGCAGCGCATCCAGATCCGGCTCGGTCTCGTCCGCTGCGGCCGGTGGAGTATCCGCGTTCAGGCTGGCCAGCAGCGCGTCAAGATCGTCCGCAGTTGCCTCGGGCGCGGCCTCGTCGGCCGGCTCCGCGACGTCGGTCGCAGCATCTGGTGACGCTTCGGCTTCTGCCTCCTCGGTCCTCGCCTCCTCAGCAGGCTCAGACTCTGGCTCCGCCGATCGGACCGGGCCGGCGGCGCGAGGCGGCGGGGATGGCGGTGGCGGCGCCACCCCGGCCGGTGCCCAGAATCCGGCCAGCGCCTTGCCGGCCAGCGAGGTAAATCCCCCCAACCGCACCTCTGGCCGTCCACGGATCGTCAGGAGCGGCATAATGCGATACTGACCAACGGCCACTGCTTGGCGTTCCGAATAAAGCCGCTCGGTGCAGGGCAGCGCCACCTGCTCCCCGCCGGGAGCGATGTACACATAGTATGGTATGTCGCCGACGCCCATCACGCTGCCCAGCCGCATCTTTGCGCCCTGCTGGGCGTTGGTCTCGGCCAGCAGCAGCGCCGGGATCACCGCCGGGTGGCCCCAGAGCATCCCCGCCAGACCCTCCTGGCGGGTGAACTCTTCGAACGCGAAGGCGTCGATCGGGTCGGTCTTCTTCCCGTACGGCAGGCGCAGCAGAAAGCGCGGCGCGGCCAGGCCCAGATAGGCCGCCGCCGACAAATCGAACAATGCCCCGAACGCGTCTTGAATCAACGGGCTCTGCTCGTGCATTGGTGTCGCCAGCGGATCCGGCCCGATTCCGGCCACGAACGGCGCACCGGCAGCCGCCGCGATCTGTGCGATCCGACCAAGCAAATCGGCATGCGGCGGCACCAGTTCAAAATCATATAGCCCGATCACGGCCGACAACGGACCCTGATGGGCGTCCATTGCCGGCTGCTCGACCAGCATCCCATACAGCCCGGCATCCTCCAGGCTATCGGTCGCGGCCAGATCGGCGGCCAATTCCTCAGCCGAGACGTCGTAGAGGATGATCTCCATGTTGGCCCCGGTCTCGATCCGGCGGACCAACAGTTCGACCCCACGCCACATCGCCTCGGCAGTCTGGAAATCCGGGTGGTGCAGGAGCCGCCGCATCGCCCCCGACAGCGCCTCATCCACCTGGGCGATCAGCGCGTCCTGACGTGGGTCTTTGGCGGGCTTGATAAAGGGACCAACCAAGCGGGCGAGGAGTGCATCAACGTCCGCCTCCTCGGGCTTCGGCGTCGCCGGGGCGTCGATCAGGCGGGCAAACTCCGACAGCCGCGCGGCGGCGACCGAGGCGCCACGGGCACGCCGGCGCGGGGCAGGGGCGTGCTCGGCGCCGCTCCAGGCCATGACCTGTTTCGCCGCCTTGTCGAATCCGGCACGATTATTGAGATTGCGGCGCAGGCCCCGCAATTCCTCAAACAGTGAGACGTTGGCGACCAGCTGATCGGGATGGAAATCGTCCATCGACCCGATCGGGACGGCGACCGCGCCGTCCTCGGTCAGCGGCAGCGCGAGTTCGATCTTCATCCGTGCGATGACATCATCCAGATTATCGACATCGACCCGGATCGGTTTGCGGGCAGCGAGATCCGCTCCGGTTTCGATCGTCCCGGCATTGGCACGGCCGGAGAAATCGCCGAGCAGGGCCAACCGGAATTTGCGCCCGGTGGCACGGGTCTTGGGCGTGGTGCCGACACGGCCGAAGTTCACCTGGTAGTCCATAGCAAGCCCCTTCCCGCCGATTTTCGTCGGCGCCGACGCTATCATGGGCTACGATGACCGTGGAAGCCCTGCATCCGGGAGGAACTCTTGCCGAAGTTGGACAAGCCCGAGCTGACCCTGCGCTGGTGGCAGGATATCGCCCCCAAGGGCCTGCGCAGCGGCGGCAAGCTGGAGCGGGCGTTCAAGGAATGGGAAGCCGCGCGCAAGCGCCTGGACCGCAAGATCGACAGCGAG
>JAKAZJ010000294.1 GCA_021826565.1 Pseudomonadota bacterium
GCAGGCACCGCCCCGTCCCGCGCAGGATCATCACCGCATGTGCGTGCTGATGCCGTTCCAAGGTGGAATACCCGCCGGCCGCCATCTCGAAATATCGCAGCTCGCAGCCCAGCTCCGGCGCCGCAAACAGCACCTGGCGCGCGATCGCGTGGAACGGCGCCGCCCCGTCCTCCTTGTACGGCATCCGCTGCACGTCATCCCAGCGGAAATCGGCGTGGAAGCGGCGCAGCAGATCGGGCGTGGTCGCAACGGACATGGAGCTCACCAGGAATGGTCGGAAACGGCACGGACGAAGCCGGCGGTGGCCGCGGTCAGCGCCTCGCGCGCCAGCAGCAGGCTGCCGCCGATCAAAAGCATCGTGTCGGGGCCGTAGAAGTCAAGCAGCTCCGGCACCCGCGCCAGGGTCATGCCGCCCGCCGGCACCGGCAGGGCCCCCGCGCCGCGCGCCGCCACGGCCAGCCGCCGGCACGCCTCGGGCGAAAACCCGAACCGCCCGCCGAAGGTCGGGAAAATCACCGCGTCCGCCCCGATCAGCGGGAATAACCGGCCCAGCAGCAGCTCGGGCGCAATCCGCGCCGCGCCGCTCAGGCTGGGATGGGCCAGGAACAGCACCTCCGGGAACGCCGCCCGCAACGCGGCGACGGTGGCGAAGCCGGCGATCATCGGCGCGATCAGGACCGTATCCAGCCCCTCGTTCACCGCCAGCCGGATTTGCGCCGCCATGGTCCCGTCATGCCCGGACAGGCTGGGCGCGTAGCGGGTGGGATGCCCGGTGGCGCGCACCGCCGCCCGCACCGCCGCCGCGCAGGCCGGCACCCGCGCGGCAAACGGAGCCGTCGCCTGGTCCGCCAGCCCGTGATCGTCCTTGATCAGGTCGATCCCGCCGGCGGCGAACCGCCCGGCCAGCGCGGCCAGCCCCGCCGCGTCCAGCCCCAGCGGCTTCAGCGCCGATCCGGTCAACGCCCGCCCGCTCACCCCCAGCCGCGCCCGCAGTCCCGCGCTCCCCAGCCGAGGCCCCCCGAACGCGCGCGCCATCGCCTCCGGCAGCGCAACATCGATCAAGGTCACGTCGGGATGCAGCGAGCTGTTGCCGAACAGCATGTTCAGCAACTGCCCGGCGTCCGCGCCCACCGTCGCCGCCGCCAGCCCGATCCGCACATCGGCGATCCCGCCGCCGCGGTCGGTGATCTCCAGAACCTCGCCCAGCATTGCAGCCAGGATACCCGGCTCGGCCACGGCTTCGGGCGGCATCTCGATGCTTTGTTCCACCGCGATCGCGCGCGCGCGCGCAGCGGGGTCCGCGGCGCGGATGCGGTAGGTGGCGATCAGCCGCGCGGTCATCGCTCGGGCATGGCCGGCGCCAGCCGCCCGCCCTGGCGCAACGGGGCGATGCGGCGCGCCAGGCCGGTGGCGTCGTCGGTTTCCACGAACACACCGCAGATCGTGGCGGGGCCTTCGGCCGGGGCCAGGCGCTCGCCCGGCATCTTGCGCCAGAAGCGGATCGCGGCCGGTTCCTTCACCATGCCGATCACGCTGTCATAATCGCCCGACATCCCGGCGTCCGACTGGAACGCGGTGCCGCCGGGCAGGATCTGCGCATCCGCCGAGGGGCAATGCGTGTGCGTGCCGACCACCAGCGAGATCTGGCCGTCGAAACTATGCGCATACGCCATCTTCTCGCTGGTCGCCTCGGCATGGATATCGGCCAGGATCGCGCTCACGGTGCCGCCCAGGCGGTATTTGGCCAGCAGTTCCGCGGTGGCGCGGAACGGGCAGTCCATCGCATCCATGAACAGCCGGCCCATCGCCTGCAGCACCAGGGCGCGGCGGCCATCCGCCAGGTCCACCGTCACCGCGCCGGCGCCGGGCGTGCCGGGCGGGCAGTTCAGCGGGCGCAGCAGGCGCGGGTGGTCGGCGATATAGGGGATGATCTCGCGCCGGTCCCAGGCGTGGTTGCCCAGGGTCAATACGTCCGCGCCGGCGGCGAACAGGGTCTCGGCCATGTCGGGGGCCAGGCCGAAACCGTGCGAGGCGTTCTCGGCGTTGACCACGATCAGATCGAGCGCCAGCGCGGAGCGCAATCCGGGCAGCGCGGCGGCGACGGAGTCGCGGCCGGACCGGCCAACCACGTCGCCAAGGAACAGGATGCGCATCGCCGCGCTAACCCGCGCCGGCGGCGAATCGTTCCGCCAGCTCGGCCAGACTGGTGCAGCGCAGATCGTAGCGCACGCCCGGCGGGGGCGGCGCGGTGGCGCCACCGGGCGCGCCGCCGCGCCGGTCGATCCAGACGGAGGCAATCCCGGCCGCGTTGGCCGGCGCGTGATCGTGAAACAGGCTCTGCGCCACATGCAGCAGCCGGTCGGGCGGAATGGCGAACGCCGCGACGCGATCCAGCAACGCCGCGAAATTGCGCGGATCGGGCTTGTAGCTGCCGATATCCTCGGCGGTCAGGACCGCGTCGAAGGTCACGCCCAGCTTGGGCAGCGTCGCCGCGAATCCGGCGCGATCGACATTGGACAGGATCACCAGCCGCCGCCCTTGGCCCAGCACGCGCAGCGCCGCGACGGTATCGGCGAACACCGGCCAGTCGGCGATGGCGGCGGCGAAGGCGCGGTCGGCGGCCGGGTCCGGGGCCACGCCCCAGGCGCGCGACAGACCGGCATGGACCGTCTCCAGCACGCGCGAGTAGGGCGGCGCGGGGGTGGCGTGCTCGGCCTCGGTCTCCAGCCGGGCGAAGGCGGCGAGTGCCGCTTCGCGCGTGACCGGATGCGGGGCGCTTGCCAGCAGCGGCGCCAGCGCGGTCCAGATCCCGGTTTCCCAGTCGATCAACGTGCCGAAGCAATCGAAGCTGAGCACCGCGACGTTGCGCAAATCCATCGTCACCATCCCTCTGCGGCCAGCCGCGCGAGCCAGGTCCGCACGCCCCTGGCATCGGTGAATACTTCCGGCACGTACAGCCCGACGCCGCCGGCGGCGCGGGCGGCGGCGATCGCGTCCTGATCGGTGACGTCATCGCCCGCGAATACCGGGATCCGGCCGGCGAAGCGCGGCAGCGCCATCACGGCGGCCAGCGCGGTGCCCTTGTCGGCCCCGCGTGGGCGCAGTTCCCATGCCATCCGCGCGGAGACCAGGGTGAAGGCATGATCCTGCGCCACCAGCGCCGCCAAGGCCGCGCCCAGCGCCGGGCCGGCGGATGGCGCGCGGCGATAATGCAGCACGAAGCCATGCGGCTTGGCTTCCAGTAGCGCGCCCGGATGGGCGGCCTCCAGCCGCGACGCGGCCGCGCGCCAAGCGGCGGGCGGGGAGGGGAGGGACGCGCGCTGCTCCGGCGCGCCAGCGGCTTGGCGCAAGGTGGCGCCGTGTTCGCCGGCGATCGCGGTGGCGGTGTCGGGTAGCAGTGCGGCCACTTCGGCGGCCGGACGGCCGGAGATCAGGGCGAGGGCGCCATCCAGACGATCGCGCAGGGCGCGCAGGTGATCGAGCAGTTCCGGCGGCACCACCACCTGGTCCGGGGTGGCGGCGAAATCCAGCAGCGTGCCGTCAACATCCAGCAGCAAGGCCATGCGCGCGGGCGCTGGCAGGGCCGGTAGCAGGGACGGCGGGTTCATGCCGCGCAGCCGCGCACGCGCAGGCTGTAGATCGGGTCCTGGAACATTGCCAGCGCGGGTTCGCTGCGCAGATTCCAGCGCGCGAACGGGGTCGGGCCGCCGGTGATGCTCAGAAACGCCGCGGCGTCTCCCGGCATGTCGGGGGGGCGCACCACGCAGGCTTGCACGGTCACCGACAGGGTTCCGATCTTCACGGTCTGCCCGACCGGGATCGTGAGGGTGCGGGTGGCGGCGGAGATCTTGTTGATCACCAGCAGCCGCGCGGCGGGCCGTGGCAGCCAGGTATCGGGCAGCTTCGTGCCGGCGGATGCGGCGGCGCCCGTACCAGGGGATGTGCCAGGGGATGTACCAGGGGATGTGCCCGGGGATGCCGCCTCGGTTGGGGCGGGTGTTGCACCGGTCGCAGCTGACGTTGGCGCCGCGGGACCCGATGTGGGCGCGGTCGCCGGAATCGGCGCGGGG
>JAKAZJ010000295.1 GCA_021826565.1 Pseudomonadota bacterium
GCGCTGCCCCCGGGGCGGCCGGGCAGGTGATCGTGGTGAGCACGGCCGATCTGAACGATCCCACGCCGGCCGCGCCGGCGGTGGCGTTGCGCCAGAGTGCGGCGGCATGAGCGAGACGACGCCCGCGCGCTGGGACCGCAACCGGATCCTGTTCGAGATCGAGGATCAGGGCCGCAGCGTGGCCTGCGCCATCTCGATGCAGGCGGTGCAGGATGCAAGCGGGCGGCGCTTCCATGACAGTACGCGCCTGCTGGACTGCTTCAGCGCGGTGCGGCCCCGGATCGAAAGCATCGCCCGCGGCAAGCTGCACGCACGGCCCCATGCCGGGGATCAGTTGCTGACCATCTGGTCGGGTGATCTGGATGGCTGAGGCTCGCGCCCGGGTGTTCTGGGGGCGAATCGATCGGGTCCGTGCGGAGTATCACGCGCGTTGGGGCGTGCGCGACCGGGATGATCTCCGGCCGGTGCCGGAAATGCCGGACACGCGCGCGTTTGCGTCGCACGAGGATGCGCGGGATTTCGTGCATCTGTCGGCCTGCCAGGCAGGGTTCTCGGCGATCGCGTGGGACGCGGATAGCTGTCCCGCCCCAGCGCCGGCGGCCGACTGAGCGCACGAACCGGGGTATCCCGCGCCGCCGGGCTGGGCTATCGGCCGCACCTGGAGGGCAGGGCGATGACCGAGTGGCCGGGGCTGGATCAGGCCGCGCTGGACGCGGACGGGGTGGCGGTGATCCGCGGCCTGCTGGACCCGGCGGACTGCGCCGAGGCTGCGGGCTGGTTCGACCAGCCGGCGCGGTTCCGCAAGCAGGTGGTGATGCAATCGCACGGCTACGGGCGCGGGGAATACCGGTATTTCGGGTATCCGCTGCCGGAGCGTGTCGCGGCGTTGCGGGCGGGGCTGTACCCGGCGCTGGCCGCGATCGCCAATCGCTGGGCCGCGGCGCTGGGGCAAGATGCGCGGTTCCCGCCCGATCACGCCGCGTATCTGGCGCGGTGCCATAGCGCGGGGCAGGCCCGCCCGACACCGTTATTGTTGCGCTACGGGCCGGGGGATTACAACCGGTTGCATCAGGATGTTTATGGAGCGGAGTTGTTCCCGTTGCAGCTGGTGGTGTTGCTGTCGGCGCCGGGGCGGGATTTCTCGGGCGGCGCGTTCGTGCTGACCGAGCAGCGCGCGCGGATGCAGTCGCGGGTGGAGGTGGTGGGGCTGGAACAGGGGGACGCGGCGGTGTTCGCGGTGCGGGACCGGCCGGTGCTGGGCGCGCGAGGGGTGTCGCGCGCGGTGATGCGGCATGGGGTGAGCCGGGTGATTTCCGGGGGGCGGATGACGTTGGGGGTGATCTTTCACGATGCGGCGTGAGGCTTGCCGTGCTCGCGCAGCCATTCGCGCAGTGCGCGGTTGATGGCGGTCTGGTAGGGGCCGCCGGCGGCCTTGAAATGGGCGATCAGGTCGGCGTCCAGCCGGGTCGTGATCGCCTGCTTGCGCGGACGATACAGGCCGCCGCGGACCGCGTCCGACCAGTCGGGGATGTCGGCGGTGTCGATCGCCGCGTCCGGAAGGGCGGCGAGGCGGGCCAGGTGGGCGCAGTTGGGGTCCATGGAGCGTCACCTGGTGATTATGGCCGATCTGACATCAGCGGCGGAGAACCTTGGCCTTTCGAGGCTATCGGATAATGCGGTGTCTCGGCTAGTCTATCACCATGCACGTCCGCCGAGCCGGTCTGGATTCGATCTCACCTCCGGAGGCTTGCGCCAGATCAACGAGTCAGGCCACCCATGTCGAAGCCCCTCATCTACAGAGCAACCTTCCGGAACTACAAAAGCATTGCTCTTTGCAAGGTCGATCTGCGGCCGCTCATGTTCCTGGTTGGCCCCAACGGAGCGGGTAAGAGCAACTTCCTCGATGCATTTGGATTCGTGTCCGATTCACTGAATTTGTCTCTGGATCATGCCCTTCGTGAGCGCGGTACGATTAAGGAGGTGCGGCACAAGTCGGGTGGCCACCCTAACAACTTCTCGATCCATCTGGACTTTAGCACCTCCAGCCAGGAGAGGGGCCACTATGGATTCGAGATCACAGCCCGGAGCGGTGGCGGGTACTCAGTGCGCAGTGAAGTATGCCAACTCTTCCCGAAGGACGCCCTGAAGCCGGCGCAG
The DNA here is from genome assembly GCA_021826565.1 of Pseudomonadota bacterium. The sequence continues at coordinate 2,158 of JAKAZJ010000295.1, forward strand.
TTCTATAAGGTGAAAGAGGGGGAGATCGTTGAGAGCTCGGTACGTACCCTGCCCGCCGTGTTGCGCGATCGGCTTCTATTGGTTGGCGCATCGGGCTTTCCGGAATTCAGGCCCGTTTTCGATGCACTGTCGCAGATGGAGATTTACAACCTCAATCCGCACGAGATCGCCCGGATGCAACAACCTGATCCGGGCGACGTCCTGTGGTCCGACGGTGGAAACTCAGCCAGTGTCCTGCGTCAGCTGCCTCGGGAAGTACAAGCCAAAATCAACCAGCACATGTCTCGTATTGTTCCGGGAATATCTGCTGTCGAACCAAGGACCTTTGGTTACCAGGAAACTATCGAGTTCTTTCAGAATGTTGCCGGCCAGAAGGACCCCTGGCGTTTTCCGGCGACAGCTATGTCTGATGGAACATTGCGAGCTGTCGGCATGTTGCTGGCGGTTTTCCAGTTCGCGACAGAGGGGGGAGGACGCCAAGGGCCGCGACTGATCGGCCTTGAGGAGCCGGAGATGGCGCTACATCCAGCCGCGGTTGGTATTCTCCTGGCAGCCCTGCGCGAAGCCACGCGTTACTGCCAAATACTTCTGACAAGCCATAGTCCAGACCTGCTGGACGATCCCGATATTCCCGTGGAGTCCCTTCTGGCCGCAGATGCCGAGGACGGGGTAACCCGGATCGGCCCGATTGACGAGGCGGGCCGTGAAATGCTGCAGCGCCGCCTGTTCACCGCCGGTGAGTTGCTGCGCAAGAACCAGCTGGCACGGGAGCGGCGCGACCAGACGCGTCAACGACGCGCTCCGACGACCGATCTGTTGTAGGACCGTCAGGTATGAGCCTTCGTGTTATTGTCCCCGTCGTGGAGGGACACGGCGAGGTGACGGCTCTTCAGGCTATCCTTTATCGGATGGCCGACGCTATGGGCCACCGCGCTGCGCTGCGCGTGAATCCACCGATCCGGGTGAAGGCCGGATCGTTCCTGAAGCCGGGTCATGATGATTTCTCGCGCTATGTGGAGTTGGCGGCGGCAAAAGCGCTTCAGGACTCCGGATTGGTTCTGATCCTGCTCGACTGCGAGGACGAATGTCCGGCGCAGCTCGGACCGTCCCTGCTGCAGCGTGCTCGGGCAGTGCGGGACGACGCGGCCTATCTCGTCGTTCTGGCTCACCGGGAATTCGAAACATGGTTCATAGCCGCGGCACATTCGCTATGCGGCGGTGATGGCCTCATCCAAGGCACCGAACCTCCAGCCGATCCGGAGGCCATTCGCAACGCCAAGGGATGGCTCGGGGAACGCATGGTATTCGGCTATGATCCCGTCATCCATCAACTTGCCTTGGGGCGACGATTTGATCTGCAACAGGCCAGCAGCGTGGCTTCCTTCGACCGCTTCTATCGCCGCCTGGCGCGGTTCCTGGAAGCCGGGACGGTCGTGCCGTAACCTCCCCTCTACCCCGCCGCCGGCACCCCCGCCTGCGCCAGCGCGGCCGCCTGCCGCTCCGCCAGCGCCTCCTCCGTGAACCCCTCCACCAGCCCCGAAAACAACCGGAACCAGTTCAGCTCCGCCCGCAGCCGCACGAACACGCCGCCCAGACCGATCGCCGAGCGGTCCATCAGCACGAACTCGCGCGGTGGCTTCACGCCCCCGGTACGTTGCAGCCCGGCATGGACCCGTTCCGCCACCTCGCGCCCGAATTGCGGATCGTAGCTTTCCTGAATCGGTCGCACCCGGTCCTGGGTCAGCGGTTCGTACAGGAACCGCGCCCAGTCGTTCAGCACCGCCATCTTGTCATCGGTCAGCCCGACGAACCCCCAGGTCGCATAGGCCCGGTGCGCCTTGGCATCGTCGTGGTCGCGCACCGCTTCGTACAGATCGATCACGCCGCGCACGAAG
>JAKAZJ010000296.1 GCA_021826565.1 Pseudomonadota bacterium
TCCCGCTGCCGCCCAGGCTCATCCGCTGATCCGCGCGCCAGCACGCTGCGGGCGCTCTGCCGCTCTGCCCAACGGGACCAGGCAGCAGACAACTTCTCCCGATCATCGGTGATGATCCTCAGACCGGAGCGCTCGCGCGACGCCGCCACATAGGCGGTCTGCGCCGTCGCCACCCGGCCGGCCTCACCCACCACGATCGTCCGCTCCACCGTCGCCCCCTGGCTGCTGTGGATGGTCCGGCAATAACCATGATCGATTGCCTGTGCCCGGTCCATGCTGATACGGATTTCCGCCCCGGCATCACTGCGCACCAGCGCCTCGCCCCGTGCCCGGTCCAGCCCGGTCACCATCCCGCCCATGCCGTTGTTGACGCCAAGAGCTCGGTCGTTCTCCCGGAACACGATCCGCTCACCCTCAGCCAGGCCAAGCGCCCGCACATGATAGGCGGTCGCCGTCTCGCCTGATGGCCGCCAGGCAATCTCCCGGACGCCGGCCCCGTCGGCAGCGCCGCCCAGCGATCGCAGCGTCACATGATCCCCATCCCGACCGACAACCTCCCACTGGCTGCCACGCTCCGCCACGGCCGCACGACGATCTTTCAGCGGCCGGGTGAACACCACCACCATCCCGGACTCGTAGGACTGAACCCGTCGCGCCTGCTCACGGGTAAAATCCGCCTTGTCGAGCGCCTGCACCGAGAGCTCATTGCGGCCGATCTCGCCGCGCGCCCGCAGGCCAGTGCGAATTTCCGCGTTCATCACCGCACGCATCCGCTTGGTACCCGCCAGCACCAGCGTATCGGCCCGTTCCGCAGCGCCAAGACCAAGATAGGCTTCGGCTGCCGTCACGGCGAGCTGATCCTTGCCAACCACTGTCATGTAAGGCTGCGCCGCCTGCACCGCACCGGCCGCATCACCACGCGCAAAACGCTGCGCAATCTCCCGCAGTGCAGGATCACGCTGCCGCCGGACCTCATCCATCCGCACATGCCGCAACACGTTGGCCTCCAGCATCTGCTGGAACGGCGAGCCAGCCTCCACGCTCGCCAGCTGACGTGGATCACCGACCATCAGCGTCCGCGCCCCCTCCACCTCGGCACGCCGCATCAGCCGGTCCATGTCACGTGCCGAGACCATCCCCGCCTCGTCCAGGACGGCCCGAAGTAACGGATCGCCCCGCGCTGTAGCATAAGCGGACAAAGTGGGAACATCAGGCTGCGTGGGTGGTCGTGTCGGGGATTGGCCGGAGCGGCCGCAATCCGGCATGGTTTTCCGTCGATTTCTGATTGGCGCTCCAGATGTAGTCGCCGGTCAGGTTCACATGCTCCCAGCCGATCGGCGAGAGATGTCTGAGGAGGGTTCCGGGCACATCCTCGACCTGGCGTAGGGCCTGTATGGCTTGCGCGAGATAGCGTGTGTTCCAGAGGATGATGGCGGTGACCAGGAGGTTCAGGCCAGAGGCTCGATGTGTCTGGTTCTCGAAGGTCCGGTCGCGGATTTCGCCGAGCCGGTGAATGAAGACGGCGCGGGCCAGGCTGTTGCGGGCCTCGCCCTTGTTGAGTTCATGACTGCTTTCACGGCGCAGGCCCGGATCTTCCAGCCAGTCGAGGGTGAACAGCGTCCGCTCGAGACGGCCGAGTTCGCGCAGTGCCGCGGCAACGGCGTTCTGTCGTGGGTAGGCGGCGAGTTGTCGCAGGATCACCGACGCGGACACCGTGCCGGTGCGGATCGAGGTGGCGATCCTCAGGAGATCGGGCCAATGGGCGCGGATGAGATCGACGTTGATGCGGCCGGCGATCATCGGCGCGAGCGTCGGATAGGCTGCCGGTCTGGCAAAACTGTAGAGACGCCGGTCTTTCAGGTCAGGAATTCTCGGCGCGAATACGTATCCGAGCAGGGCGCACAGGGCAAAGACATGATCCGACACCCCGCCGCCATCGGTATGGTGCCGGTGCTGACGTGGCGGCGCATCGCCGTGATGATCAAGCAGGCCGTCGAGGACATGCAGGGCTTCGCTGGCGGTTGCGGCGATCACCCTGGTATGGAACGGCGCGTAGCGATCGGAGAGATGGGTGTAGAATTTCAGACCCGGTTCGGGGCCGTAGTGCGCATTGATCCGGCTCGCATCACGGCCAGAACCGCCGGCGCGGAAGAACTGCCCGTCCGAGGATGAGGCGGTTCCCGACCCGAAGAGGGCGGCGAGCGGCTCGCGGCTCTGGTGTTCGACCAGGCGGCGCAGCGCCAGGGCGTAGGTCTCGTCGCGGATGTGCCAGTCAGCGGTCCAGGCGAGCTGGCCCAGACTGGCGATGCTGCAGGCTTCGGCCATCCGGGTCAGGCCGAGATTGAGGCCATCGGCCAGCAGCCCCGCCATCAGCACCCGGGGATCAGCGGCGGCTTCGCCGGTGCGCAAATGGGTGAAGCAGTCCGGGAAGCCGGTCCAGCCGGCCACTTCCGTCAGCAGGTCGGTGATCCGGATGCGGGGCAGCGTGGCATAGAGCTTCGCTGCCAGCGCTTCGGCCTCGGGCGGGGTCGATTTTTCGATCGGCGTGATTCTCAGCACGCCCTTCTCGATCGTCACATCGGGAAGCAGCCCGCCCCGGGCACGGGCGTCGACCTCGGCCAGCCGCGCATCCAGCCAGGTCCGCCTGGTCTCGATAAAGCGATCGAAGTCAGTCTCGATGGCAACCGGAATGCCGGACTCTTTCTGCAGGACCTGCAGCGTCTCCCTGGAGATCAACCGCTCCTCGAAGGCCCGATATTGCCGGCTGCCGGTAACCCAGACATCGCCGGCAGCAAGGCGCTGGCGCAATTCCGCCAGGACGCAGAGTTCGTAATAACGCCGGTCGATGCCGTGTGCCGTGAGGACATGCCGCGCCCAGCGCGGCCGGACAAAGGCGGTCGGCGCTGACTTGGGCAGCGTCGAGGCTCCCGCGCTGTTCATGGCGCGCAGCATGGCGATCGCGCGCATCAACGACGCCGCGGCGGGAACACCCTGAAACTCGAAAGTGGCCAGAAACGCCGGCGCCCAGCGCCGAATGCCGGCATAATGTTCGCTCAGCACCTCGTAGGGATCGAAATCTTCCGAACGAACCAGAGTTTCCGCTTCCATAACGGTCGAGCAGAACCGGTCCCAGGGTATCACCTTGTCAATCGCCGCGAAGGGATCGCCCTGGCCGGCGCGCGCGGCCATCAGGGCGGCGCCAATCCTCGCATAAAGCCGGACCTTCTCGTTGATCGCCCGGCCTTCGGCCTGGAACGCCCGGGCATGTCGGCCTTCCGCCTTGCGGAACATCGCGCCGATCAGCCGCTCGAACAGAGTGATCGCCTGATCCGTCAGGCGGGCCGACAGATCGAGATCGATCGCGGTGAGCACGGCATGCCGGCGCCGGCGCTCGTAGCCGGCAACATGCTGCACCGTGGTCCGGCCGGCCTCGCGAACAAGCTGGGCGAGCCGGGATTGATTGATCCGGTGACCGCGCGCAGGATCGATATCGATTGCCCGGATGTGCTCCAACCGCTCGATCACCCCGAGCATGGACGCCGGCTTTGCCGATTCCGGGATCTGGCGAAGCCAGGCCAGCCAGCTCTGGCTGGTGTCCAGGCGCCGCTCCGTCAACGCATCCAGCCGACGCCGCTGATCGGCGGACAGACCCTCGGTCAGCCGACGCTCGATTTCCCGGCGCGCGCGGTATCGAACCTCGATGCAGAGCCGCTCGAGGCGCGCCGGGGGCGGTAGAAGAATCCCGCGACCGCGGCACTCTTCCAGCACCAAAGCCGCCAGATCGACCAACCGGTCGGTTTCCAGTGCATGCGCCAGCAGCCAGTCGGCAAGGTCTGCCGCCACGCGCGGCCCCCATGGCCGCAACCCGAGGCGATCCTGCAAAGCCGCCGAATGCCGACGTCGATTTTGATCCACCCTCAGACCCGACTTCAACAGTGGAACCCGGAACGATACGGTAACGGCACGATAGAGGATTGGAAGATAACGGTTTTTTCGGAGCCGTCTGAAGACTTTTTAAAAGCGTAGTGCCACGTATCGCGCGATTGTGT
>JAKAZJ010000297.1 GCA_021826565.1 Pseudomonadota bacterium
TTGACCGGAACGTTCGGCGCCGCGCTGACCGCCGAGCCCGATAATCTGGTGCTGCGCGCCGCCCGCGCCCTGGCCGAGGCCGCGGGATTGCGCACGGGCGCGCGGCTGGAACTGGAAAAACGGCTGCCCGTCGCCTCCGGGATCGGTGGCGGCTCGGCGGACGCGGCGGCGGCGCTGCGGCTGCTGGCGCGGCTATGGGGGGTGCGGACGGGCACCGTGGATCTCGCTGCGATCGCGACCGGGTTGGGCGCGGATGTGCCGGTCTGCCTGGCCGCGACGCCGGCCCGCATGGGTGGGGTGGGTGCGGCGCTCGCCCCGGCGCCGGCGCTGCCTTCCTTCGGCCTGGCACTGGTCAACCCCGGCGTGCCGGTGGCGACGGCGGCGGTGTTCGGTGCCCGCGCCGGCGCGTTCTCGGCCCCGGCCACGCTGCCCCTGGCCTGGGCGGACGCGGCGGCGATGGCCGCGGATCTGGCCGCGCAAACCCGCAACGATCTGGAGCCACCGGCGCGCGCCCTGTGTCCGCCGGTCGATGCGGCGCTGGCCGCGCTGGCGGCGACGCCAGGCTGCCTGTTGGCGCGCATGAGCGGCTCGGGCGCCACTTGTTTCGGGATGTTCGCGCGGCCCGAGGATGCCGCCGCCGCCGCGCCGGGATTGGCGCGCCCGGGCTGGTGGGTGTGGGGCGGCGGGCTGAGCGCGCCCGGCTGAGCGAGCCCGGCTGGCCAAACCCAACCATCCCGCGCCGCGGGGCTTGACGCCGCGTGCCGCGCTTCCCACCGTGACGCCAACGCGCGCGACAAAATACGGGAGGACGGCCATGATAAAGCGGTTTCACATGCTGTACGTGGGTCAGATCGACCTCGATCATGTCGGCCTGTCCGGCACGCCCGCCAACGACCGCCGCTACCCCAATGCGCGCCTGTCCGAGGTGTTCTTCACCGCCCGCCATATCGCCCAGGTGATGGACGAATGCGGCTATTACGCGATGTGGACCGCTGAGCATCATTTCCAGCACGAGGGATATGAGTGCCTGCCCAACCTGGTCCAGCTTGGCCTATGGCTGGCCACGCAAACGAAACACCTGAAATTCGGCTGCGGCTTCAATGTACTGCCGATGTGGCACCCGATCCGGCTGGCGGAGGACTACGCCATGGCCGACATCGTCACCGGCGGGCGCGTCATCATGGGCGTGGGCCGCGGCTACCACTCGCGCGAGGTGGAAACCTTCGGCGCCCCGCTGCTGGATGCCGACAAGAACCGCGATTATTTCGAAGAGCAGCTGCGGCTGCTGCTGGATTGTTTCAACCAGGAATCATTCCACTTCAAGGGCAAGTATTTCGATTGCCCGCCGCCGGTGCCTTATCGCGGCTACGACGTGAAGGAAATCACCGTGGTCCCCCGCCCGGCCCATCTGCCGGTGGAGATTTTCATGCCGGTGGCCAGCGGCAAGACCATCGACATGATGGCGCGGTACGGGCTGAAGGCGATGGTCGATCTGAATGGCGAGAAGATCCTGGACGACGTGATCCGCGCCTATCAGGCCGCCTGCGCCCGCCACGGTCAGGAAAAATCCCTGGGCCAGGACGTGGTCTGGGGCACCGGCCTCTATCTGGCGGGCAGCAAGGCGCAGGCGATCGAGGCCGTGGAGGCCGCGCATGACGAACGCTACAAATGGTTCGCCCCGTTCGGCTTCGTCCGCTACGCCGACGCACATGGCCGCACCTGGGGCACGCCGGGCGCGCCGGCCCGGATCCCCGATATCCGCGACGGCGTGGCGCAGAAAGCCTGGCTGGTCGGCACCGCCGGGGACGTGATCGACGGGCTGCGCACGATCGAGGCACGCTACCCCGGCCTGGAAGACTACATGATCCACTGGGCCGAGGGGCTGTCGGCGGCGGCGTTCGAGGAACAGCTCCGCTGGTTCGCGCGCGAGGTGATGCCGGCCTTCGCCGGCCGGTAGCGCGCGATCTTGGGTGACGTTGTGGGCTAGCCGCCCCGCGCGGCCCGCAGCTTCGCCCAATAGGCCAGGCGTTTGCCGATCTCGCGTTCGAAGCCGCGGTCGCGTGGGCGATAGAAGCTCTCCCGCGCCATGCCGTCCGGGAAGTAGTTCTGCCCGGAAAACGCGTCCTCGGCGTCATGATCGTAGGCGTAGCCGGCGCCGTAGCCGAGTTCGGCCATCAGCTTGGTCGGTGCGTTCAGGATATGCGCCGGCGGCATCAGGCTGCCGGTGGCCTTCGCCGCCCGCCGCGCTTGCCCGAACGCCGCATAGACCGCGTTCGATTTCGGCGCGGTCCCGAGATAGACCACGGCTTGCGCCAACGCGAGCTCGCCCTCGGGGCTGCCCAGGCGTTCGTAGGTTTCCCACGCCGCCAGCGTGAGACCCAGCGCGGCGGGATCGGCCAGGCCGATATCCTCGGCGGCAAACCGGGTCAGGCGGCGGGCGATGTAGCGCGGGTCCTCGCCGCCGGCCAACATGCGCGCGAACCAATAGAGCGCCGCATCCGGGTCCGACCCACGCAGCGACTTATGCAGCGCCGAGATCAGGTTGTAGTGCTCCTCCCGGTCCTTGTCGTACAGCGCGGCGCGCCGGGCGAGCAGCACGGCCAGCGCCGCGGGGTCCAGCGGCGCGGTATCGGCCGGCAGCGCGGCCAGTTGCTCGGCCATGTTGAGCAGGTAGCGCCCGTCGCCATCGGCCATCGCCCGCAGCACCGTGCGCGCCTCCGCGTCCAGCCGCAGCGGATGGCCCAGCTCCGTCTCGGCACGGGCCAGCAGCGCCTCCAGCGCGGCGTCGTCCAGCCGCCGCAGCACCAGCACCTGGCAGCGGGACAGCAGCGCGCCGTTCAGGGCGAAGGACGGGTTCTCGGTGGTGGCGCCGATCAGGGTGATGGTGCCGTCCTCCACCACCGGCAGAAACCCGTCCTGCTGGGCACGGTTGAAGCGGTGGATCTCGTCCACGAACAACAGCGTTCCCTGGGTGCGCCGGCGTTTCACCGCGTCCTCGAAGGCGCGCTTCAGATCGGCCACGCCCGAGAACACCGCGGAGAGCTGCACGAAGGCCAACCCCGCGCGCGCCGCCAGCAGCCGCGCGATGGTGGTCTTGCCGGTGCCCGGTGGCCCCCACAGGATCAAGGACGCGAGCGAGCCGCGATCCAGCATCCGGCTCAGCGTGCCCTCGGGCCCGACCAGGTGGTCCTGCCCCACGACCTGATCCAGCGTATCGGGACGCAGCCGGTCGGCCAGTGGGCGCGCGCCGGCCGGCGCCACCTGGGGCGCGGATGCGGCGGGTCCGAACATGTCGTCATCTTGCATCGCAGTGGCGACGTACCGCCGGATTGCGCGCCAACGCAAGCCGGGCTCAGGCCGGCGGTGCCGGAGTCCGCTCCGTGATGAACACCAGACGCTGATAGAGATAGCCGACACCGATCAGGCACAAACCCAGGCCGAAGAAGCTCGCCACCCGCAACAGCCCGGTCAGCGCCGCGGCGTCGAACAGGAACACCTTCAGCACGGTCAGCAGCAGCACGCCCAGCGCGCCGTAGCGCACCGCCGCGCTGCCGCCACGGATGCCCAACAGCAGCAAAACGCAGGCGAAGCCGAGCCATGCCGCGGAGTAGGAATACCATTCCGCATCCGACGTGATCCCGCCGGACAGCACGCTGCCGTGGAAGCCGCGCCGCACTTCCAGCGAAAGCTCGGTGAACACCAGCGCCAGCACCAGCACGCGGCGCAGCCAGGTCCAGACGCGTCCTTCGGTACCGCGCGCCAGCTGCACGGCGAGCAGCGCCGCCGGGACGCCATAGGCCAGCAGCAGCAGGTTCAGCACCGGCAGCGATCCGACCGGCTCGGCCGACCAGAGCGGATTGTCCCATAGCAGCAGCACGAACACGATCCGCAGCACCGCCAGCACCGACAGCGCGACGCGGCCCCAGCGTGCCACCCTGCGCTGCGCCCAGGCCGGGTTCGCGTTCAGCCCGAGAGCGATCGCCAGCCAGACGATGGTTTGCAGGCTCGGCGCCAGCAGCCCATAGCGCGCGCCCCC
>JAKAZJ010000298.1 GCA_021826565.1 Pseudomonadota bacterium
GCGTTCCGCCGGATCACCCGCGCGCCCGATGCGCCCAGGATGCCGGTGATGGAATGCGGATACAGGAACAGCGCCAGCGCGGAACCTAGCGCCAGCGTGCCATAGGCGCCGAACGCGCCCCACGATCCGGCGGGCGGATGCGCCAGCAGCAACTTGGCCGGCGGGATCGCCGCGAAGATTTTGCCGAACCCGCCCAACTGCGCCGGGATCACGATGATCGCCACGATCACGGTCAGATAGATCAACAGGTCCTTCACCACCGCGATCATCGCCGGCGCGCGCAGGCCCGACGTGTACGTGAACGCCGCCAGGATCACGAAGGCGATGATCAGCGGCAGATCGCCCGCCAGACCCGCGCCCTGGATGCCCATCGCGCCGATCACCACCTGGATGCCCACCAGCTGCAAAGCGATATACGGCATGGTGGCCAGGATGCCGGTCAGGCCGATCGCCAGCGCCAGAAATTTGTTGCCGAACCGCCCGTTCACGAAATCCGCCGCGGTCACGTAGCCCTTGCGATGGCACACGATCCACAGCCGCGGAAACACCAGATACAGGATCGGATAGACCATGATCGTGTAGGGGACGGCGAAGAAGCCGATGGCGCCGGCGCCGAACAGCAGCGCCGGGACCGCGACGAATGTGTAGGCGGTATAGAGATCGCCCCCCAGCAGAAACCACGTCACCCAGGTGCCGAACCGGCGCCCGCCCAGGCCCCATTCGTGCAGCTGCGACAGATCCCCGCGCCGCCAGCGTCCGGCGAAAAATCCCAGGACGGTGATCAGACCGAACAGGATGACAAAAACCGTCAATGCGGTGGTGTTCATCTCGCTACTCCCGCCCGCCATGTTCCAACCGATAGACCAGCCCGATCACGCCCACGCTCAGCAGCACCCAGAGCAGCTGGTACCAGTAGAAGAACGGGAATGAGAACAGCTCCGGCTGGACCCGATCGAAATACGGGATGGACAGCACGGCGACGAAGGGAATGAGCAGCAGAATGCGCGCCCAATGCCAGCGATGCATGGCGAAGGTCCTTTCCTGGCGTTCCTTGGCCCAGCGGCCGGGGATGCTCCTAGACCCCGGTCGGCTCGGGGTAAAGACTTGGCAATGATTGGCCCACCCGCGCGCGGCGCCGCGGCGATGCCGCGTCACGTGTCACACGGCGCGGGCCAGCCGCGCCCGCCGCCAGCGCAATCCCTGCCAGGCCAGCCGCGCCGTCAGGGACGCAAGCCGCCCGCGCGGCTTCAGCCCGACCGCCTTGAACACCATGCCCATGCCACGCTGGATATGGTGGAACCGGTAGCAGCCCATGGCGCCGGCCAGATAGGCAGCGGTGCAGTGCGCCCGGTCGAAGCGGACGGTTTCCGGTTCGTTGCCGCAATGCCAGGCGAAGGCGAGTTCGTCGTCCTCGCTTTCCCCGACCCGCCCGGCGGCGATGCGCAGACGGCGCAACAGGCCGATGCGCTCGCGCCCCAGATAGCGACGCAGATGGTCGTAGAACAGTTTATAGTGGCGGAACTCGTCGGCTGCGATCTGCGTGCAGATGCGGCGCAACAGCGGCTCCGCGGTGCTCTCGGCCAGGGCGGTGTAGTAGGACGAGGTCCCGGTCTCCACCATGCAGCGCGCGATCAGCTCCCCAGCGCGCGAGCCGCGGACCGAGGCGGTGGCATCCACCGGCACCTGGTACCCCGCCCGGTAGCGGGCGAAGGCGGCGGCGAAATCCCAGCCCGGGTCCGCCAGCTGCGCCCAGCGGCCGAGCGCCTCCCCGTGCTGGATCTCCTCCTCCGCCCAATAGGCGGCGGCGGCGCAGAAATCCGGGTCGTCGTGGAACACGCGGGACAGATAGATCGCGTAGTCGCCGCCGTTGCGCTCGACCATCGCCGCCGCCTTGACCAGCGGTATCACGGCGGGATCGACATGGCCGGGGTCGAACTCGTTCCAGGGAAGCTGTTCCAGCCGCCAGTGCTTCATGGGGCGGGGTTTAGACCCGGGCGCGGCGCCAGGGAAGACAGGGTCGGAAACGCCGTATCAACGCAACACCGCCTCGGTATGGGCGGCGATCAGGGGGAAGTCGATCTCCGCCGCAAGCCCGGGTCCGCTCGGCGCGTGCAGCATCCCGTCGGCATCGATCGCGAGCTCGCGGACCATGCCGTATTTATGCGCCGCATGGGGCAGCAGCACCTCGAACATGGTCGTGTTCTTCAGCGCCATGCACAGATGCAGATTGGCGAGGTTGCCCAGCGAATTGCCGCTATGGTGGATTTCGTAGGACACCCCGAACGCCTCGGCCAGATGTGCGGTTTTCAGCATCGGCGTCAGTCCGCCCTTGTTGGGCACGTCGCCGCGCAGATAATCGGTCGCGCGCTCGGTCAGCCAGATCGGGTAGCTGTCGAGCCCGCCGGCGGGGTATTCGGTAGCCAGGATCGGGATGTCCAGCTTCTGGCGCAGCTTCACGTAGTTGTAGATGTCCTGATCGGCCAGCGGGTCTTCGAACCAGTAATAGCCCATTTCCTCGATCGCGCGGCCGACGCGCAAGGCGTCCGGGTAGGTGTAGGACCAGGTTGAATCGAGCATCAACCGATACTCGTCGCCGACCGCGCGACGCACCGCCGCGCAGACCTTGATGTCGGTTTCGGGATCGCGCGGCGGGTGGATCTTGTAGCCCCGCCAGCCCTCGGCCTTGAACTGCTGGGCCTGATCGACATAGGCGGCGATGTCCGGCAACACCTGCGAGCTGGCATAGGCGGCGATCGCGGTGCGGAACGTGCCCATCAGCGCATGGATCGGCAGGCCGGCGATCTTGCCCGCCAGATCCCACAACGCCACGTCCACCGCGCCGATCGTGCGGTAGCTGACATTGCGCGATTGCAACCGCATCGCCTGATGGATGCGTTCGCGCTGCAACGGATCGGCGCCCATCAGCATCGGCTTCAACGAGCGGATCAGCTGCGGTCCATCCATCGCGGCCGGGTTGGTGGCGGTGCCTAGAAAGGCGTGGCCCTCCAGCCCGGCATCGGTATGCACCCGCAACAGCCCCAGCGAGCTCGCCCCGCCCGCGGTCTGCGACCCGCTGGTGTAGCGGGTCGCGGGAATCCCGGGCCAGGTGAAGATCGTGAGGCTGACGTCGTCGATCTTCATCGCGTCACAGCGCCTTGTGGCTGCCGTCGCAACGTGGCGCCTTGGCGCTGTGCTTGCAGCCGCAGAAGCTGACCGTGCCGGCGGCGTCGGGTTTGAACTCGATCGGGGCGAAGCCGGTGCCTTTGTGGCTACCGTCGCAAAAGGGCTGCTTGGCGGACTTGCCGCAGGCGCACCACCAATAGGATTTCCCGGCCTCCACTTCCAGGCGGTACGGTTCCTTCTGCGCGATCAGGGGCAAGGTCTCGGACATTGGCAGGGTCCCTTGGCAGGTTTGTTGATTGGGAGATGCCAGCTTAGCAGCCTGCCGGACCGAACGCCACGGCGCGGTCCACCCGGTAAGCCTGCACGGGTCCGCAGCGGTCCCGCCGGGCGGGGAGAGCCCGGCGGGCGTACGCTACTCCACCGTTTCCTCGGTCAGCCCCGCCGCATCCCCCGCGTCATCATCCGGCTTCGGCAGCGCGGGCAGCGCGGTCTCGGCGATTTCGAACGCCAGTTTCCCGTCCGCCAGGGTCACCTTCACCGCGCCGCCGCGCACCAGGCGCCCGAACAGCAGCTCCTCGGCCAGCGGCTTCTTGATGTATTCCTGGATCACGCGCGCCAGCGGCCGCGCCCCGTACAACCGGTCATAGCCGCGTTCCGCCAGCCATTCCTTCGCGGCCGAGGACAGTTCGATCGTCACGTTGCGGTCCGCCAGCTGCGCTTCCAGCTGCATCACGAATTTCTCCACCACCTGGGCGACGATTTCCGGTGTCAGCCCTTCGAATGTGATGGTGGCGTCCAGCCGGTTGCGGAACTCCGGCGTGAACAGTTTCTTGATCGCTTCTTCGTCTTCGCCCACGCGCCCTTCGCGGGCGAAGCCGATCGCCTCCCGCGCCAGGTCGGACGCGCCG
>JAKAZJ010000299.1 GCA_021826565.1 Pseudomonadota bacterium
TTCAGCGCATAAGCCGGCACCTGCTGGGCCTGCAACGCGCGCGCCAACGCCGCGGCGAAGGTGGCCGCCGCCCGGGGAGACAACTGCGCTTCCATTGGCACCGGCACCGCCAGTCGCGGCGCCGGCGGTTGGCCGAGCCGCAATGCGGTCGGGCCGGGATTGCCGAGGAACGGCTGGGGCAGCTGACCACAGCCGGCCAGTGCCAGGACGAGTCCCAGAACCAGGCCGGCACGCTGCGAAAGGCTCATGGCGCGATCGAGAGGCGCCGCCGGATCGCGCCGGTTAGTCCGCGGCCAGTGCCATCTGCCGGCGCATGATCGCCTTGCCGGCGTGGTCCTCCACCGCCTCGGCCACGGCATCCGCGTGGTTGGCGAACACGTGGTCGGCACCGGCAAAGATCCGGTAATCGACGGTTACGCCCTTCTGCGTATTCAGCTTTTCGACCAGCTTCTTGACCGAAGGCTCCGGCACCAGCTCATCGGCGTCGCCATGGATCATCAGCCCGCCACACGGGCAGGGGGCGAGAAAGCCGAAATCGTAGTGGCTCGCGGGCGCGGCGACGCTGACCCAGCCGGAGATTTCCGGCCGGCGCATCAACACCTGCATCCCCACGAAGGCGCCGAAGGAATACCCGGCGATCCACAGCCCGCCGGCGCCCGGATTGACCGCCTGCATCCAGTCGAGCGCGGCAGCTGCGTCCCCGATCTCACCGATGCCGCCGTCATACCGGCCCTGGCTGCGGCCGACGCCGCGGAAATTGAACCGCATCACCGAGCAGCCCAGGCGTTGGAACGCCTGGAACATCGCGTAGGTGATCCGGTTATTCATGGTCCCGCCGTGCAGCGGATGCGGATGCAGCACCAGGGCCACGGGCGCGCCGCGCTCCTTGCTGTGATGGTAGCGACCCTCAAGCCGTCCGTCTGGACCGGCAAACATGACTTCAGGCATGGCGTCCCGAATTCCGATTCTTGTCAGTGGCCCGGTCGCGTCCGCACGAATCCCCCTGATCCGCGCCGCACCGGTGCTGGTAGATACCGCCGGACCGGGCGGGCAGGCCCGTTGGCTGGCGGCGTCGATCGACATGCGTAGGCCCATGGCAGATAGGCACCTTCTCCCCCTGATACCATACGCACCACCGGGATTGTTGACTCCCCCGGTCGGGAATTATACTCTCTCGACGAACTCAACCCATAAGGATCAAGGCCGCGCGGGCCGCACTCCCCTCAGCCCACAACCGGGAGTATAAGCGCACCCGCTCGCCAGTGCATAACGGAAATGTCGCATGGCTTTCATGTTTCTACGTGAGCTGATCCGAACCTATCGGGAACGTGATCCGGCCGCCCGGTCCAATCTCGAGGTCCTGCTGTGTTATCCCGGGGTTCATGCGGTGCTGTGGCACAAGCTGTCGCACGGGCTCTGGACCCGCCGGATGCGCCTGCTCGGGCGGTTTTCGTCCCATATCGCGCGCTGGCTGACGGGGATCGAGATCCATCCCGCAGCCCGGCTCGGCCGCCGCCTCGTGATCGACCACGGCATGGGTGTTGTGATCGGCGAAACCGCCGAGATCGGCGATGATTGCTATATCTATCACCAGGTCACGCTGGGGGTGGCGCGCATTTCGGCCGGAAAGCGGCATCCGACCGTGGGCAACGGAGTCATCATCGGCGCCGGGGCCAAGGTGCTTGGTCCGATTCATATCGGCGATAACGCCCGGGTGGGCTCCAATGCGGTGGTGGTGGCCGATGTGCCGGCCGATACCACGGTCGTCGGCATTCCGGCCCGGCCGGTCGATCGCAAATTGCCGCGCCGGGCGCCGCAATTCGACCCGTACGGCATGCCTTGCGACGACAGCCTCGACCCGCTGCTGCACGATCTGGAAGGGTTGCGTGCCGAACTGACCGAGGTGGAAGCCCGTGTCGCCCGCCTCGCTAACGGCCAATCCCCTGGCGGCCATCCCTCTGGCGGCCAATCCTCGGGGCGGGAGGACGCGCGCCCGGCCACGGCCCGCTAACCCGAAAGGTCTGCCCATGCAGCTTTCCACCCGCGGACGCTATGCCGTCATGGCGATGGTCGAGCTCGCTGCGCGCGAAGCCTCCGGCGCCCCGGCGCTGTGCGGCCCAGTCTGCCTGGCCGATATCGCCGCCAGCCAGCTGCTATCGCTGTCCTATCTGGAACAGCTGTTCGCCCGGTTGCGCCGCGCCGGGCTGGTCAGCGCCGCGCGCGGCCCCGGTGGCGGCTACCGGCTGGCGCGCCCGGCCGAGACCACCACCATCGCCGAGATCGTCGCCGCCGTGGACGAACCGATTCGCGCCACCCGCTGCGAGGCGGGCGGGCCGGGCTGCATGTTGTATTCGGCGACCGAATCCGGGCCGTGCCGCACCCATGATCTGTGGGAGGAACTCGGCCAGCAGATCCGGCTGTTCCTGGAAGGCGTGACCCTGGCCGACGTGGTCGGCAACCAGGTGGCCGGCCGCGCCGGTCCGCCGCTCACCGCGCCCGCGCTGCTGCCGGCCTGACGCCGGACGATGGCAATCTATCTGGATGCCAATGCCAGCGAACCGCTGCGCCCCCAGGCGGCAGCGGCGGTTGCGGCGGCGCTGGCCATCACGGGCAACCCCGCCTCGATCCACGGTCCCGGACGCGCCGCGCGCCGAATCCTCGAAGATGCCCGTGAAAGCCTGGCCGCCGGCCTCGGTGCGCGGCCACGTGACGTCGTCTTCACCTCCGGAGCGACCGAGGCAAACGCGCTCGCCCTGCACGCGCTGACCGAACGGCGCCGCGTGCTGGTCGGCGCGTCCGAGCACGACTCTATCCTGGCCGCCGCCCCCGGCGCGCGCCGCCTGCCGGTCGACGCCGAGGGCATAATCCGGCTGGAGGCGCTGGCGGCGGCGCTGGCTGCCGGGCCGGCCTTCGTCGCTGTGATGGCGGCCAACAACGAAACCGGGACGATCCAGCCCCTGGCCGAGATTGCCCAGCTTTGCACCCGGCACGGCGCCTGGCTGCATGTGGACGCGGTGCAGGCGCTGGGACGGATGGCACTGGTCCCGGGGGCGCACAGTCTGGCGCTGTCAGGGCACAAGCTCGGTGGGCCGCAGGGCGCCGGGGCGCTGGTGCTGTGCGCCGCCCCGCCCGCGCCGCACCCGCTGCTCACCGGCGGCGGGCAGGAGCGCGGCTGGCGCGCCGGCACGCCCGCCTTGCCTGCGATCGCCGGATTGGCCGCCGCCGCCGCCGCCGCGCTCGCCGATCTGGCGCGCGGGACGCCGGCGCGGCTGGGCGCCTGGCGTGCGCTGATCGAACAGGCCGCCCTGGCCGCCGGGGCCGAGGTGGTCGGCGCCGGTGCGCTGCGTCTGCCCAACACCAGCTGCCTCGCCCTGCCCGGAGTGCGGGCGGACGCGCAGGTGATGGCGCTCGATCTGGCCGGTGTCGCGGTCAGCGCCGGCGCGGCGTGCTCGTCGGGCAAGATCACCCCCAGCCATGTGCTGGCGGCGATGGGCCTCGGCCCGCGCGCGGGCGAGGCGATCCGCGTCTCGCTGCCGTGGAACGCGACCGAGGCCGACATCCGCGGGTTCGCCGACGCCTATCCCGGCATCGCCGCGCGTCTGCGCGCCGCCTTGCATGGCGGCGCCGGAGCCTCTACCTCCCGGCGCGAAACGCGCCCCATGCCCGTGCCCTGACCGGAATCCCCATGCCGAAGATGGTTTTCATCGAGCGCGACGGAACCAGCCGCGAGGTCGATGCCCCGGCGGGGCTGTCGGTGCTGGAGGTCGCGCATAAGCATGGCGTGGATATCGAGGGGGCGTGCGAAGGCTCGCTCGCCTGCTCCACCTGCCATGTGATCGTCGATCCGGCCTGGCTGCCGCGCCTGGCGAAGCCTACCGAGGACGAGGAAGACATGCTGGACCTGGCGTTCGGCCTGACCGAAACCTCGCGCCTTGGCTGCCAGATCGTGATCACCGACGCGCTGGACGGACTGGTGGTTCGCTTGCCCGCCGGCACCCGCAATATGATGGAGAGCTGACCGCCTCCC
>JAKAZJ010000300.1 GCA_021826565.1 Pseudomonadota bacterium
CTGAAGGCCGCGCCCCCAGGAAAACGCTCCCGACCCGGTATATCCACCGCTTCCGGCGGGGCAAGGGGAAGCTTGCCTCTGGCGGCCCGGCGGGGGGGCGGCTACATGCGGGGCATGAGCGAGGCGCTGCCCATTCTGATCGTCCCCAATCCGGTATTGAAGACGCGCGCCCGCCCGGTGCGCTCGGACGATGGCGATCGGGTGCGGGCGATGGTCCCCCAGATGTTTGCCGCGATGTATGCCGCCCCGGGCATCGGCCTGGCGGCGCCGCAGGTGGGCGTGGGATTGCGTCTGGCGGTGATCGATCTGATGCCGGAGGAGAAACCGGCCCCGATCGTTCTGATCAATCCGGAGATCGTCGCCGCCAGCGCGGAACTGGCAACCCGTGAGGAAGGATGCTTGTCGCTTCCCGGCCAATATGCCGACGTGACCCGGCCGGCGCGGGTGACGGTGCGCTATCACGATGTCGCTGGCGCGCGGCACGAGATTTCCGCCGAGGGGCTGCTCGCCGCCTGTTTGCAGCACGAGATCGATCATCTGGACGGGGTTCTGTTCACCGATCATCTCACGCCGTTGAAGCGCAACATGATCCTGCGCCGTCTGGCCAAGGAGCAGCGCCAGAAGCAGGAAAAATCGGGCGCGCGGTAGGCCAGGATGCGGCTTGCATTCATGGGCAGTCCCGATTTCGCGGTGCCGGCGCTGCTGGCGCTGCACGCGGCCGGGCACCAGGTGGTCATGGTGTATTGCCAGATGCCGCGTCCGGCCGGGCGCGGCCAGGCGGTGCGGCGCTGCGCGGTGCAGATCGCGGCCGAGCGGCTTGGTTTGCCGGTCCGTACCCCCGCCCGGCTGCGGACCGCGACCGACGAGCACGCCGCCTTCGCCGCCCTGGAGCTGGATGCGGCGGTGGTGGCCGCCTATGGGCTGATTCTGCCGCCGCCGATGCTGGACGCGCCGCGCCTGGGTTGCGTGAACATCCATGCCAGTCTGTTGCCGCGCTGGCGCGGGGCGGCGCCGATCCAGGCCGCGATTCGCGCGGGCGACGCCGCGACCGGTGTGACGATCATGCGCATGGACCCGGGCCTCGATACCGGCCCGATGCTGCTGGCCGAGCCGGTGCCGATCCCCCCCCGCGCCACCGCCGCGCTGCTGCATGACGTGCTGGCGGAGCTGGGCGCGCGGCTGATCCTGCGCGTGCTGGCCGATCCGCCGCCTGCCATCCCGCAGCCCGCCGCCGGCGCCAGCTACGCGCCGCGCCTGACGCGCGCGGATGCGGTGCTGGACTGGACCGCGGCGGCGGCGGCGCTGGATCGCCAGATTCGGGCCTTCGACCCCTGGCCCGGCGCCGTGACCACGCTGGACGGGGGGGATCTGAAGGTGCTGGCGGCCCATCCCGAGCCGGGGCATCCCAAATCGGAGCCGGGTGCCGCGCCCGGCACCGTGCTGGACCCGGCGCTGCTGGTGGCGTGCGGCACCGGCGCGCTGCGTCTGACCCGGGTGCAGCGCCCCGGCCGGGCGGCGCTGGACGCGGCGGCCTTCCTGCGCGGGCATCCGGTGGCGGTCGGGACGCGGTTTGGCGGATGAGCGCCTGGGCGCTGCTGGTGGAATATGACGGCGCGAGCTTCGTCGGCTGGCAGCGCCAGGCGACCGGGGTTTCCGTGCAGGGGGTGCTGGAGGCCGCGGCGGCGCATCTGGCGCCCACACCGATCCCCGGGGGGCCTATCACTGTGGCGCCGATCACGGTGGCAGCCGGACGCACCGATGCCGGGGTCCACGCCGCGGGCCAGGTGGTGCAGCTCACCCTGGACCGCGACCTGGCCCCGGAGCGGCTGCGCGAGGCGCTGAATTTCCACCTGAAACCTCATCCGGTGGTGGTGCTGCGCGTCGCCCCCGCGCCGCCGGGATGGAGCGCGCGGTTCTCCGCCCTGCGCCGGACTTATCGCTACGTCATCCTGAACCGCCGTGCCCGCCCCGCGCTGGATGCCGGACGGGTCTGGCACGTTCCGGCACCGCTGGACGCGACGGCGATGGCGGACGGCGCCCGCTTGCTGCTCGGGCGGCATGATTTCACCTCGTTCCGCGCCAGCGCCTGTCAGGCCAACAGCCCGCTGCGCACGCTGGATCGGCTGGATGTGGCGCGGGACGGCGAGCGGATCGTGATCGCCGCCGCGGCGCGTAGTTTTCTGCACCACCAGGTCCGCAACATGGTGGGCAGCCTGCGCCTGGTCGGGTCCGGTCAGTGGCCGCCGTCGCGCATGGCCGCCGCGCTCGCGGCGCGCGACCGCGCCGCCGCCGGCCCGACCGCGCCCGCCGCCGGGCTGTGCCTGATGGAGGTGGGCTACAACGAGGATCCGTTCGCCGCCGCCGGCGCGACGGTCGGCTGATCCAGATCATTCGCGGCGCTCGCGCCGGCGCATATTACTGCAAAGCAATCCGCCGGACCTTCTGCCGGCATCGCAGCTGCGCTACACGATCCCAGGGAAAATCGAAGTCACCGTGGACGCCATCGCCGCCGCCGCGCCAGTCCGGCGCACCCTGCACCGCTTCGCCAATCCGGGACGCTTCCTGCGCCTGGCGGCGTGGCTGTTGCCGTGGCTGACCGTCCCCGGCGTGGCGCTGGCCGCGATCGGCATCGTCTGGGGGTTGTTCTTTTCGCCGGCCGACTGGCAGCAGGGCGACGCGGTGCGGATCATGTATATCCATGTGCCCGCGGCGTGGCTGGCCTCGGCCGGGTATGCGGGGATCGCCGCGTGCTCGGTGGTGTCGCTGGTCTGGCGGCATCCGCTGGCGGATCTGGCGGCGGCCGAGATCGGGCCGGTGGGCGCCGGCTTCACCGCGCTGTGCCTGATCACCGGCAGCCTGTGGGGCAAGCCGATGTGGGGCGCGTGGTGGGTATGGGACGCGCGGCTGACCTCGGTCCTGGTGCTGTTCTTCCTTTATTTGGGGCATATCACGCTGATCCGCGCGTTCGACAATCCGGAACGCGGCTATCGCGCCGGCGCGATCCTGGCGCTGCTCGGCGCGGTCGATCTGCCGATCATCAAGTTCAGCGTCGATTGGTGGCACACGCTGCATCAGGGGAACACATTCACCCTGACCGGCGCGCCGCACATGTATATCTCGATGCTGTATCCGCTGCTGCTTACCACGTTGGGCTATTCGTTGCTGTTCGCCGCGATCGTCACCGCGCGGCTGCGCGCCGCGGTGATGGAACGGCGCATCCGCGCGCTGTTGTTCGCGCGGGTCGAGGAGCGCGCCGCGGCATGAGCTTCCTGCCCTATATCATCCCCTCCTACGCGCTGGGCCTGCTGATCCCCGCCTGGTTCGGGCTGGCGGCCCTGCTGCGGATGCGCCGTGCCGACCGGCGGCTGGCGCAGATCGACCCCCGCCGCGCTCACCGCGGCGCTGACGACCCCCTCCGCGCCCGCCGCGGCGGAGACGAATGATGACCCGCAAGCGTCGCCGGCTTTACCTGCTGCTCGCCTGCGCCGTCGGCGTCGGCTCGGCCAGCGCGCTGGCGCTGACCGCGTTCCAGAGCAGCCTGACCTTCTTCGTCACGCCGACCCAGATCGCCACCGACCATCCGCCGCCCGGGCATATCCTGCGGCTGGGCGGGATGGTGCAGCGGGGCAGCGTGCAGCATCTGCTGACGCGCGGTAAGCCCGAGGTGATCTTCCGCGTCACCGACGGCAGCAGTGCCGTGACGGTGGATTACGTGGGCGTCCTGCCTGATCTGTTCCGGGAAGGGCAGGGCATCGTCGCCATCGGCGCGATCGCCCCGGGCGGCACGTTCCGCGCCAGCGAAGTTCTGGCCAAGCACGATTCCGACTACATGCCGAAGGAAGTGGTCGCGGCGCTGAAGAAATCCGGCCATTGGAACCCCAACCAGGGCGCGCCGCCGCCAGCCGCGACCTGGTGGGACAAGACCCGCTTCACCCCGGCCGCCGCCGCGCGGCCGCGGGCCACCGGCGGATGATCCCCGAACTCGGCCATTTTGCGCTTGCCCTGGCGGTCGCGATCGCCGCC
>JAKAZJ010000301.1 GCA_021826565.1 Pseudomonadota bacterium
CTTCCCCCCAGCCTGACACCGCCAGATAAGCCGGCGCGCCCTTGGGAGCGGTTGACCTCAGGCGGGAACCCGCGCCGCCGCCGCCTCGGCCCGCGCCATGTAATCGCGGGTCAGCGGCAGCGCCGCCTGGTCATGAGCAAACTGCATCTGGAACACCATCATGTTCTCACGCCGGAACGATAACTCCGAACCGGCCAGGTAGAACTCGAACATCCGGCAGAACCGCTCGTCATACAATGAGGCGATGGTGTCGCGGTTGGCGGCGAAGCGGCGGCGCCAGTGGCGCAGCGTCTCGGCATAGTGCAACCGCAGAATTTCTACATCGGTCAGCAGCAGGCCGGAGCGTTCCGACGCCGCCAGCACTTCGGAGACGGCCGGGCAATAGCCGCCGGGGAAGATGTATTTGGTCAGCCACGGGTTGGTGCTGCCGGGTGGCGCGTTGCGCCCGATCGCGTGCAGCAGCGCGACACCGTCCCGGGTCAGCCGTCGGGACATCGCGTCGAAGAAAGCGCGGTAGAACGGCACGCCCACATGCTCGAACATGCCGACCGAGACGATACGGTCGAACTGCCCGGTGACGGCGCGGTAGTCGCACAGTTCGAAGCGGACCCGATCGGCCAGCCCTTCGGTCTCGGCGCGCGCCCGGGCGGCGGCCAGTTGCTCCTCCGACAACGTGATCCCCAGCACGCGGGCGCCAAAATCCCGCGCCAGCGTGATCGCCATGCCGCCCCACCCGCAGCCGATATCCAGCACCAAGAGATCCGGTTGGTCCAGGCGCAGCTTGGCGGCGATATGGCGCTTCTTGGCCGCCTGCGCCGCTTCCAGCGTTTCGTCCCCGCGCGGGAAATAGGCGCAGGAGTATTGCCAGTCGCGATCCAGGAACAGGCTGTAGAGACGCCCATCCAGATCGTAGTGATGCGCCACGTTGCGCCGCGCCCGCCCGGCGGGATTGAACTGATCCAGCTGGCGCCGCAGCCGGCGCAGCGCCATGCGCAGCCACAGCAGAGCGTGGCGCTCCGTGTTGTTCGCCACGTTGATCAGCAGCACCTCGATCACATCGTAGATCGTGCAACCGAGCGGTTCGAGCGTACCCTCCATATAAGACTCACCCACGGCTAGCGCCGGGTTCAGTGCCAGCCCGCGGACCGAGCGTGCGTCCACGAGCCGCATCGCCGCATGCGGACCGGAGCCGGGTGGTCCGGAAAAATCCCGGCTGGACCCATCGGGCCACTGCACCCGGAGGGTTCCGAGAGTAATGAAACGGGCAAGCATCGCCGCGCAGAGTGACTGCATGGGTTTCTCCCTTTCGTTCCACAGCCCGACAGCCGATCATTGCTCCGGCGGCCGGTCGGCGTCAAAGGGGCCGGCCGTGACTTGCCCCGGCCGACCGGGCGGGCGAGTATCGTGCCAAGCCGCGCAGGCGGCGCCCCAACGCCCGAGGAAACGATGGCCGAGCGCTACAACCACTACACCCTGACCAAGGCCCGCACCCATGGCCGCCCTGGCCGCGAGGTCCGCCCCGCCAGCACCACGATCGACATGCACGCGCATATGATCGTCGAAGAGGCCGCCGCTCTGGTAGCTTCCCACATCCCCGCCGACGCGCGCGCGCAGTTCTACACCGAGGAAACCAAGTTCCTGACCCGCAAGCAGGACCAGGACCGGCATCAGCACCAGATCGATCTGGCGCTGCGGCTTTCGGTGATGGACGAGATGGGGGTGGACCGGCAGATCATCTCACCGGCGCCGCCGCAATGCTATTACACCGTAACCCCGGAGCTCGGGATCAAGGCCGCTCAGGTGGTCAATGACGGCGTCGCCGCGTTCTGCGCCCGCCGCCCGGACCGGCTGAGCGCACTCGGCACCGTGGCCCTGCAAGCCGGTGGCGCCGCGGCGGCCGAGGAGCTGGCCCGTTGCATGGGCAGCCTGAAGATGCACGGCGTGGAGATCCTGACCCATGTGGGCGAGAAGGAAATCTCCGACCCATCGCTGGAACCGTTCTGGGACAAGGCCGAAGCACTGGGCGCGGTGGTAATGGTCCATCCCTCCGGCTTCACCGAGGCACGGCGTTTCGGCAAATATTACTTCAACAACGTCATCGGCAACCCGTTCGATACGACGATGGCGCTGCATTACCTGATCTTCGACGGCGTGCTGGCGCGGCACCCGAAGCTGAAGCTGATTGCGGTTCACGGTGGCGGCTATCTGCCCGCCTATTCCGGGCGCATCGATCACGCCTGGGGTGCGCGCAGCGACAGTCACGGAGACTTGAAAGAAGCGCCCACGACCTACCTCAAGCGGGTGTATTTCGACACGATCGTGTTCACGCCGCATCAGCTGGAAGCGCTGGTGTCGCTGTTCGGTGCCGATCATGTGATGATGGGGACCGACTACCCGTTCGACATGGGTGAATACGACCCGATCGGGCATCTGGCGGAAACCAAGGCGCTTGATGCGGGTCAGGTCTCGGCCATCGCCGGCGGCACCGCGCGCGCGCTGTTCGGCCTCTGACCCCTGCTTCTTCACGACCCGACTTCGTCACGAAAGGAACCTCGACATGTCCGCTGCTCTCCGCATCACCGAACCCGCGATGACCGACGCCGAATGGCAGGCCCGCTGCGATCTGGCCGCGCTGTATCGCGTGGTCCAGCACATGCGCTGGACCGACCTGATCAACACCCACATGTCCGTGCGCGTCCCCGATGCGCCCGAGACCTTCCTGATCAACCGCTACGGCGAGATGTTCGACGAGATCACCGCCTCCTCCCTGGTAAAAATGGATTTTGACGGCAACGTGATCGGCGACCAGGGCAAGTTCAACAACGCCGGCTTCACCATCCATAGCGGCGTGTACAAAGCCCGGCCGGATGCGATGTGCGTGATGCACACCCATACTCGCGCCGGCGCCGGCGTATCGCTGCTGGAGCGCGGCCTGCGCCCGATCAGCCAGGACGCTCTGCATGTCTACGATGACGTCGCCTATCACGAATACGGCGTCCCGGCCTCGGCCGAGGAATGCGAGGCGCTGGGCCGGTCCTGCCAGCTCGGTAGCTGCGTGGTGCTGCTGAACCACGGGCTGCTGACGCACGGCCAGACCGTCGCCGGCACCTTCATGCGGATGTACATGCTGGAACGCGCCTGCGAGCTGGAACTGATCTCCCGGCAACTGGGCCAGCCGCCGCAGCCGATCTCGGATTACGTGATCGGCAAAGCCGCGGAACGGATGCGCAAGCACCGGGCTGGCCCGGAATACGGGCTGATGGAGTGGCGCGGCGTCGTGCGCGAGATCGAGCGCGCGGGTGCCGATTTCCGCCGCTGAGCCTGGATCACGGGGCGTCCGGCCGCGGCCGCGACGCCCCAGCCGGCGCTGCCCGCAGCCGCCGCATTTCCCACGCCTGCCAGGCCAGCAGGATCGGGATTCCCAAACTCAGGTCGCGCGCCCGGCGCAGCAAGGATACCGACAACGAAATATCGACCGGCAAGCCAAAGATCGCGCCCAGTCCGGCGTAGCTTGCCTCCTGCACGCCGATCCCGGCCGGGACCAGGAACGTGGCGGCAGAGATCGCCGACAGCAGCGCCTCGATCGCCAGCGCTACCTCGAATTTCACCGGGACCCCCAGCGCGCGGTAGGCGATGAAGGTGCCGACGCCGCTCATCATCCAACCCAGCAGATGCAGTAAGAAGCTGACGGCCAGGCGCCCGTTATGGGCATGCAGCGCCGCAAGCTCCTGGCCCAGCGCGTCCAGCCGTTCGGCGGTGCCGGCGAAGCGGCCCGCGGCGATGCGCCCGCCCAGCCGGGCGAACAGCGAGTTCGCGCCGCGCTGCATCCAGATGAACACCCCGGCCGCGACGACGCCGCCGGCCATGCCGAGCGCGATCGGGATCCGCAATTTCGTGCCGGGATCGTGCAGCAGCACCACGCCAAGCCCGATGCCGGCGAACACCACCTCGGCCAGGAACTCCGCGGTCACGTCCAGCACGGTGGAGGCGGTGGCGAGCGCCCAGGAAATCCCGGCCAGCA
>JAKAZJ010000302.1 GCA_021826565.1 Pseudomonadota bacterium
CACGATCGTCACGGCGCATGGGCTGCTGATGATCTTCTTCTCGGTGATGCCGGCGCTGATCGGCGGGTTCGGCAACTGGTTCATCCCGCTGATGATCGGCGCGCCGGACATGGCGTTCCCGCGGCTCAACAATATCAGCTTCTGGATGCTGCCGCCGGCCTTCGCGCTGATCATGACCGGGCTGCTGCTGGGCGATTCGGGCACCGGCTGGACGCTGTATCCGCCGCTGTCGGATGCCACGTATCAGCCCGGCATCGGCATGGACTGCACCCTGTTCGCGTTGCATCTGGCCGGCATCTCCTCCCTGCTCGGGGCGCTGAACTTCATCACCACCATCTTCAACATGCGCGCGCCCGGCATGACGCTGCACAAGATGCCGCTGTTCATCTGGGCGATGCTGGTGACCGCGGCCCTGCTGCTGCTGTCGATCCCGGTGCTGGCCGGCGCGATCACCATGTTGATCTGCGACCGCAATTTCGGCACCTCGTTCTTCGAACCCGCCGGCGGCGGCGATCCGGTGCTGTTCCAGCACCTGTTCTGGTTCTTCGGCCACCCCGAAGTGTACATCATGATCCTGCCGGCGTTCGGGATCGTGAGCCATGTGATCTCGACCTTCAGCAAGAAGCCGATCTTCGGCTATCTCGGCATGGCCTACGCGATGGTGGCGATCGGCGTGATCGGCTTCGTGGTGTGGGCGCACCACATGTTCCTCTCCGGCATCTCGGTCGACACGCGGGCCTATTTCATGGCCGCCACCCTGGTGATCGCGGTGCCGACGGGGATCAAGATCTTCTCCTGGATCGCCACCATGTGGGGCGGGTCGATCGAGTTCACGGTGCCCATGCTGTGGGCGGTCGGCTTCATCTTCCTGTTCACCGTGGGCGGCGTGACCGGCATCGTGCTGGCCAATGCCGGCATCGACCAGGTTCTGCACAACACGTATTTCGTGATCGCCCATTTCCACTATGTGCTGTCGCTGGGCGCGGTGTTCGGTATCTTCTGCGGGTTCTACTACTGGATCGGCAAGATGTCCGGCCACCAGTACCCGGAGTTCTGGGGCAAGGTGCATTTCTGGCTGACCTTCATCGGCGTGAACCTGACCTTCTTCCCGCAGCATTTCCTGGGCGCGGCCGGTATGCCCCGGCGCTACCCGGATTATCCGTCGGCCTTTGCCGGGTGGAATTTCGTGTCCTCGCTGGGGGCGTTCCTGTCGGGCTTCGCGTTCCTGATCTTCTTCTACGTGCTGTACCGCACCTTCACCTCCAAGGTGCATGTCGCGGACAACTATTGGGGCGAGCACGCGACCACGCTGGAATGGACCGTGTCTTCCCCGCCGCCGTTCCATACGTTCGCGGAACTGCCGCTGATCGACTGATCGGAGCATGAGCGTGACCGCCGCGCAGGCCACCGAACCCGAAGCGCCCGCTCTGGCGCCGGTGGCGTTGCGCACCGACCAGACCGATGTCGCCGACTGGTTCGCGCTGCTGAAGCCGCGCGTGATGTCGCTGGTGGTGTTCACCGGGCTGATCGGGCTGCTGGTGGCACCGGGTGGGATCAACCCCGTGATCGGCCTGACCGCGGTGTTGTGCATCGCGGTCGGTGCCGGCGCCTGCGGGGCGATCAACATGTGGTACGACCGCGATATCGACGCGCGGATGCGCCGTACCCGCAACCGCCCGATCCCGGCCGGGCGGATGCCGCCCGGCGCGGCGCTGGGATTCGGGATCACGCTGGCCGCGGCCTCGGTCCTGGTGATGTTCCTGGCGGTCAACACGGCGGCAGCTGCGGTGCTGACCCTGTCGATCCTGTTCTACGTGTTCGTCTATACGATGTGGCTGAAACGACGCACGCCGCAGAACATCGTGATCGGCGGTGCCGCCGGAGCATTCCCGGCGGTGATCGGCTGGGCCGCCGTCACCGGCTCGGTGTCATTGGTGCCGCTGGTGCTGTTCGCGATCGTGTTCTTCTGGACCCCGGCCCATTTCTGGTCCCTGGCGCTGTATGCCAACGACGATTACACGGCCGCCGGCGTGCCGATGCTGCCGGTGGTCGCGGGCGGGCGGGAAACGCGGCGCCAGATCATGCTGTACACGATCGTACTGACCGGCGTGTCCTTGCTGCCCTGGGTGATCGGGTTCTCAGGGCCCGTGTATGCCGCCGTCACCGCGGTGCTGGACCTCGGCTTCCTGGTCAGCGCCTGGCGCGTGCTGCGCGACACACAAGACGGCACCGGCCGCAGCCTGACCAATGACGCGCCGGCGCGCGCCGCGTTCCGCTTCTCGCTGGCCTATCTGTTCCTGGTATTCGCGGCGCTGGCGGTGGACCACCTGGTCCGATGACCGCCCCCGACCTGCCGCCCGAGGAATTCGCGCGCCGCCGGCGTGGGCGCAATCTGGTGCTGATCCTGGTGCTGGCGGGGTTCTGCGCGTTGTTCTTCGCGATCAGTATCGTCAAGCTGGCGCAGCATCCGGACCTGTTTACCACCAGCCTGGACGGGCCGAACCAGCGGTGATCGCGGGCGGACGCGGAACGTGAATTACTGGCCTGGGGGCACGATCGGCACCCGCAACTCCGGGACCACGATCTGGCGCAGATGATACGCGGCCACCGTGGCGCGCATCTCCTCGCCGGCCCGCGCCAGGTCGTAGCCGTGTCCGATCGGCCTGGTATGGACCATGGTGACCGCGTCGATGATCGCCAGCCGTGCCTGCGGCCCGCCCAGCAGTGAAGGCCAGAGGTAGTCGAGCCCGTGGCCGGACCAGGAATCGCGGAAGCTCGGCAGACAGATTCGCAGCGCGCGGGCTGAAAACACCGGGCACATGATCTCGACGAAGCCGGCATAGTGCAGCACGCTGTCCGGCTGGCGCAGCGTGACCGGATGGAAATGGAAGCAATCCGGTCCCGGCCGCAGCGCCGGCTGGGCAAGGTCCAGCGCATATTTCCGGGTCAGATGGAACGTCAGGTTGATGTCGGCGACGCTGATCAGCAGATCGTCGTCGGGCAGCCAGACCCGATCATAGGCCAGCAGCGGACTGCCGGGATGGAACAAATCGAAGATCGCCTGGAACTTCCGCTGCCGGGGCTGATCGGCGAGATACTCCGCGCCCGCGCCGACCACCTCTGGATCGCCGTCATAGGTGCTGATGCACAGATCCCAGTTTCGTTCCGCCTCCGGATGGTCCCCCCACCAGCGGCGATGCAACGAGCCGCTTCCCGCGCGCAGCACCACCAGATTGGGCCGGCGCGGGGCGGCGAGCACGCGCAGGAAACGGGCGCGCCGGTCGGCCTCCGGCGGGGTTGGGAAAAGCGGGTGCGGTGGATGATCGACGAAGGCGAGGACGTGCAGGCGTTCCGGCGTCACGCGCCGGCTCTGGCCGGCCAGGGCCAGCAGGGCGGAGCCGTTCAGCCGCGCGGCGGTGAACACCGTGCTCGGCAGGCCGTCTTGCGCGACGAAGGTCAGCCGCCCGTGCGGGCTGTGCCAGAAATCTTCGTTCGGATGCCGATGGTTGCCGATCAGCCCGTCCGGGGCCAGCACCAGGAACGGTTGGATCGCGGCAAGCCCGGGGGTGCCGAACGCCCAGGTGGAGCCGCAGAGCAGTGCCTCCGACAGCGGCGGGGCGGGGACCCAGCCGGCGGCGACGAGTTCCGGGGGGAGCGCCTCGGTCATCGGCCGACGGGGCCCGGCCCCGGCCACCGATAATGTTCTGATCTCGGACTGACCATCACGCCCCCGCCCGGCCTGGTTACGAGAGGGACAAACACGATATCGCACTGGTTCGCAAGCGGCGGCGCCCCGGCCTTCGCCGCACCAGGCCGATCACTCCACCGCCGCCCGCAGCGCCGCGCCCGCCGCGATCGGGCACAGCGGCAGCGCGGCGGCGAGCAATGCGCCCAGCAGCAGCAATTCGGGCCGCGCCGTCTCCCCCAACGCCGCGGCAGCCGGGGCGGCGGCGCCGAAGATCAGGACCGGCACCGCCAGCGGCAGGACCAGAAGCGGCAGCAGCACCCC
>JAKAZJ010000303.1 GCA_021826565.1 Pseudomonadota bacterium
CAATTCATCATCAAGCTGCGCCGGGCCAATGCCCTTCAGCGCGGAGTGGATCGCAATGCTGCCGATACGGTAGCGAGGTCCCTCGTGGACCGTGAACGTCAGGAAGAACGCCTTGCGGTCGGGTGCCAGCTCGGCGGTCGCGGCGACGATCCGGAAATCGGCGTAGCCATGTTTAAGATAGAACCGCCGCAGCAGTTCCTTGTCCAGATCAAGCCGCTGCGGGTTGTATTGGTCGGAACTGGACAGGAACGCCCACCACCGCTCCTCCCGGCTGTCGATAATGCCCGATAGCCGGCTCTCGCCATAGGCGTGGTTGCCCACGAAGCTGATGCGGCTGATCAGGGTGGAGGGGCCGTCGTCGATCTCGAACACCACATTCACCCGATTCTCGGGCAGGCGGATGATCTCGGGGGTGACGGTGGCGTCGTAATGACCCTTGATGGCGAAGCTGTCCAGGATGCGGCGGCGGTCGGACGCGGCGGCGGCGCGGGTGAACACCGCGCGCGGGCGCAGCTGCACCACCTTGCGCAACTGCACGTCGGTCAGCGCGTGGTTGCCCTCGAAGAACACCTGATTGACCAGCGGGTACTCGACGACGTGCACGACCAGCGTACTGCCCTGCCGATCCAGGCTGACCGTGCGGAACAGTCCGGTCGCGTACAGGGTCTTGAGGCTCTGGTCGAGCGTCGAGGGATCGAACCGATCGCCCGGATGCACCAGCATATAGGACAGAACGGTCCCGGTCTCGATCCGCTTGTTGCCCACCACGCGAATCGCGGCGATCACCCCGCCAGCGGGCGCAACGGCCCCTGGACCCGCCAAGGGCGCGGGGGCCGCGCGCGCGGGCGCGGCAATGGCCAGGACCGCAAGGCACGGGCAGAGGCAGGCGAGAGCCAGCAGAGCGGCGCGTAAGCGGATCAAGCAATAGCCTCCGGTGAGCTTCCCCCTCCCCCGGGGACGCGCCGCTTCTATCCTCGGGCGGGTCGGGCAAGGCCGGCGGACCATAGCCGCGCCGCGCCGGGGACGCCAGTGTGACGCGTCCGCACCCTTACGGCCGTATCCCGAACCGCGCCGGCCCCGGGGTACGCAAGGGCGCCGCCAGGTTGGCGAACTCGCAGAGCAGCGGGCGCGTGTCACGCGGGTCGATCATCTCCTCCACCCAGAACGCCTCGGCGGAGCGGAACGGGGAGCGCAGCGCGTTCAGCCGCGCTTCGATCTCGGCCAGCTTCGCCGCCGGGGCGGGCGCGGCATCGATTTCGGCGCGATAGGCCGCCTCCACCCCGCCTTCCAGCGGCAGCGAGCCCCAGCTGGCGGAGGGCCAGGCGTAGCGCAGCGCCACCCGTCCGCCCGGTTGATGGCCCAGCCCGCCGACCCCGTACACGTTGCGGATGATGACGCTGCACCAGGGGATGCTGGTCTGGCAGATCGCCGATAACGCCCGCACCCCCCAGCGAATCACCGCCGAGCTTTCCGCCGCCAGCCCCACCTGGAACCCCGGGCAATCGACCAGATGCACCACCGGCAGATGGAAGGTTTCAGCCATATCCACGAATCGGATGATCTTCTGGCAGGCATCCGCGCTCCACGCGCCGCCGCCATACAGCGGATCGCCCGCCATCAGCGCCACCGGCCAGCCATCCAGCCGCGCCAGGCCGGTGATGATCGGGCGGCCGAAGCGGGCCCCGATCTCGAAGAAACTGTCCTGGTCCACCACCCGGCCGATGATCCGGCGCATATGGTATGGCTGCTTGCGGTCGCGCGGCACGGCGGAGGCCAGCGCCGCGTCGCGCCGATCGGGCGCGTCCCAGCCGCGCACCCGTGGCGGCAAATCGTAAACCGAGCTTGGCAGGTAGGACAGGAACCGCCGCGCGGCGGCGAACGCCTCGGCCTCGGAATCCACCGCGTGATCGACCGCGCCGCAGCCGGTCTGGATTTCCCACCCGCCCAGCTCCTGCTTGGTGCGCGGCTCGCCGAGCCGTTCCACCACCGGCGGGCCGGCGACGAACACGGCCGACATCTCCTTCACCATCACCGAATAATGGCTGGCCGCCAGCCGCGCGGCTCCCAGTCCCGCCACCGAGCCAAGCCCCAGCGCCACCACCGGGACGGTCGCCATATTCTCCACGCACAGCTCGAACGAGGACCCGTCGGACAAGCCCCCGGGCAGATTGGCCCGTCCCGTGGTCTCGATCGTCTTCACCGACCCGCCGCCGCCCGAACCTTCGATCAGCCGCACGATCGGCAGGCGGAAGCGGGTTGCCATCTGCTCGGACATTTTCGGCTTGCCCTTGATCGAGGCATCGGCCGAGCCGCCGCGCAGAGTGAAATCGTCCCCGGCCACGATTACCGTGCGGCCGTCGATCGTGCCGCGCCCGAACACGCAATTGGCCGGGGTGAAGCGGGCGATGCGCTGGTCGCCGTCGTACTCGGCCTTGCCGGCGATCGCGCCGGTCTCGTGGAAGCTGCCCGGGTCCAGCAGCTGGTCGATGCGCTCTCGTATGGTCAGCCGCCCGCCCGCGTGCTGGCGCGCAACGCGCTCGGCGCCCCCGAGTTCGCGGGCGAGCGCCGCGCGCGCGGCGTGTTCATCAAGCTCGGGCTGCCACACGGGATCGGGCGGCAGAGGCCGGTCGTCAGGCATGGCGTTTCCCCAAAGCGGAGGTGAGGGGTGTCGCAAAGGTCGTTGCCGGGAAGCGTATCGGTCGCTGCCGCCGGGGGCAAATCCGGGCCGACCCGGGCGTCAGACCAGGCTCGCCGCGATATTCACGGTCAATGCCAGGATCACGGTGTTGAACAGAAAGCTGAGAAGACCGTGCAGCAGCGCGAGCCGGCGCATCTTGCCGGCGGTGATCTGCACGTCCGAGACCTGGAACGTCATCCCCAGAACCAGCGAGAAATACAGGAAATCCATGTAATCGGGCGGGGTTCCGCCGGGGAATTCCAGCCCCGCGTCGTATGCCGGAGGCGACAGATCGTCGGCGTAGTATTCATGGGCGTAACGGAACGTGAAGGTCGTGTGCATCATCAGCCACGACAGGAACAAGGTCAGCGCGACCAGCCCGATCCGCAGATGCTTCACCGCCGGTGCGTGGTCATGCGTGCCGGCGAACACGCCCAGCACCGCGATCAGGCTGAACACCGCGGCGGCGACGGTGATGGCGAAGATGGTCCACTCACCCTCCTCGTCGCGCGCGGCATGGGCGGGCAGGGCGGCGATCGGCTCGGTCAGGAACAGCTGGACCGCCGAGACCACATACACCAGCACGCCCACATCCCAGGCGATCACCGCCCGGGTGGTCGCACCGAAATGCCCTGACAGCGCCGCCTCGGCGATCAGCCCGCAGGCCAGGCCCGCGAACAGCCGCGGCCGGGCGGTCACGATCCGCGCAAGCACGCCCCAGGTGCCGGGTGACGGTGGGCCGGCGAACGGTGGGCCGGGACGGTCAGTCAAGCCGGGCACGCAGCGCTTCCAGCGCCGCGAGGGTCTCGCGCAGCACGGCGCGCAGGCGCTCGGCCTCGGCTTCGGCGCGCGGGCGCGGCGCCGGGGGGCGAGGTGGTGGCGGCGCGGCCAGATCCGGGATCGGCAGCAAGGGCTCCGGTGAGGTTTGTTCGGCCACCGCCGCGGCCCGTTCCTCGGGTGCTGCCGGGGGGATGTCCTCGGACAACCGCCCGCCGCCCTCCCGCAGCAGCCGCTGCACGCCCTTGATGGTGTAGCCCTGGGCGTAAAGCAGGTCGGAGATGCGGCGCAGCAGCGTGATATCGTCCGGGCGGTAGTAGCGCCGGCCGCCGCCGCGCTTCAACGGGCGAACCTGGGCGAACTTCGTCTCCCAGAAGCGCAGCACGTGCTGGGGGATGTGCAGCTCGTCGGCGACCTCGCTGATGGTGCGGAACGCGGCCGGAGCTTTGCGCGCGCGCGGTCGGTCCGCGTCGGCGGCGGGCTCGGGCGCGGGGGCGGCCGGGGGCATCAGGGACGAGGGCATCAGGTGTCGTCGGCCGCGCAGGTGTCCTCGGC
>JAKAZJ010000304.1 GCA_021826565.1 Pseudomonadota bacterium
CTTCTGGGTTGGCTCGCCGGACCGACCGTCGCGCGCCAGACGTTGCAGCCCCAGCCTGATATCGCCGTCCTGCTGGAGGACCGCAGTGCGTCGATGCAAATAGGTAGGCGGGCGGCGCTGGCCGGGGAAGCGATCCGCCGCCTGACCACGCAGGCGGCGCAGGACCCCGGGCTGATCCTGCGCCGGGTGGTGGTGCACGACCATGATCGCGGCACCCAACTGATGGTCGCGCTGGCCCGCGCAGCGGCTGATATTCCCCCCGATCGCTATGCTGGGGCGATCGCGGTCACGGACGGGGAGGCGCCTCCGACACCCGCGCCGCCGCCGGGCGCGCCGTTCCATCTGCTGCTGGCCGCGCGCGCGGAGCAGACGGACCGTGCGTTGGTCGTCCTGGATGCGCCGCCCTACGGCATCGTCGGCCACACGGCTATCCTGCGGGTGGAAATCCGCGACCACGGCGTGCCTGATCGCGCGGCGACGGCGTCGCTGTCGGTGCGTCGCCAAGGCCAGTCGGTGGGCCCGTCGGGGCAGCAGGCTGTGCGGGTGATGACGGTTCCGGTGGGCGTTCCGGTGGCGATCCCGGTGCCGATCCGTCGGGCTGGGCCGATGGTGATCGTGCTGGCGGCCGGACCCCTGCCCGGCGAGGTCTCGACCGTCAACAACAGCGTCGTGCTGCGTATCCAGGGGGTGCGGGACCGGCTGCGGGTGCTGCTGGTGTCCGGCAATCCGCATCGTGGCGAGCGGACCTGGCGGCGCCTGCTGGGGGCGGATCCGGCGGTGGATCTGGTGCATTTCACCATCCTGCGTCCGCCCGACAAGGTGGACCGCACGCCGCTTTCAGAACTGTCGCTGATCCCGTTTCCGATCGACGAGCTGTTCGCGCGCCGGATCGATCGGTTCGACCTGATCATCCTCGATCGGTTTGCTGACGAAGGGATGCTGCCGGCGCGCTATCTGGCCAATATCGCGGATTATGTGCGCCATGGCGGGGCGCTGTTCCTGGATGTGGGTCCCGAGTTTGCCTCCGGCGCGACGCTGGCCGCGACGCCGTTGCGCGCTGTGTTGCCGGCGTTGCCAGCGCGGCTCGCCGAGGGGCGGTTCCGGCCGCGGCTGACCCGGCGCGGCGCGCGCGATCCGGTCACCGCGCCGCTGGCCGGGCCGGTGCGTTGGGGGCCGTGGTATCGCCATATCGTACCGGTTGACGTGCAGGGGGAAGTGCTGATGCGCACGCCCGACGGTGCGCCGCTGCTGGTGCTGAACCGGATCGGCCGGGGGCGCGTGGGGATGCTGCTGTCGGATCAGATCTGGCTGTGGGCGCGCGGCCACGACCGCGGTGGGCCGGACGCGGTGCTGCTGCGGCGGGTGGTGCATTGGCTGATGAAAGAACCGGCGCTGGAGGAGAATGCGCTGACCGCGCGGATCCGCGACGGCGTGCTGACGGTGCGGCGGCGGCGGTTGGCGGGGCGCGCGGCGACGACGGCGCGGGTGGTGGGACCGGACGGCCTGGCGCGGCCGCTGGTGCTTACCCCCCTGGCACCCGGGCTGGCAGCGGGGCGTATGGCGGCGCCGTCCCCGGGGTTGTGGCGGGTGACGGTGGGGGCGCGC
Source organism: Pseudomonadota bacterium (assembly GCA_021826565.1). The sequence goes on from JAKAZJ010000304.1 coordinate 1,606, forward strand.
TCGGCCTATGCCGCCGCTGCGTTGGCCGATCCGACGGAATACGCGGATCTGCGCGCGACCGCCTTGCGGCTGGCGCCCCTGGCGCGTGCCTCGGGCGGCGGCGTGGTTTGGCTGGGGCATGGGATTCCGCGGCTGCGGCGGGTCGCGGCAGGGGCGCGGATGAAGGGCCGGGGCTGGATTGCGCTGCCGCGACGCGGCGCGGCCGAAGTAACCGGGGTGCGCAACCTGCCGCTGCTGCCGGCGGCGGCGGTGTTGCCGCTGGCGCTGGGACTGATCGCATGGGCCTGGTGGCGCGAGGGACGGTGAGGCTTCCGTTCCCGTGTTGCGTTCCCACATCTGGTGGTTCAGGAGACAGGGACGCGACATGCAGAACAAGGAACGCGGCGGCGGCTGGCTCCAGCCGGGTTGGGCGCTGGCGGGGTTCGTGGCGCTCGGGCTGGCGGTGGGCGCGGTGGACGGGGTGGTGACCGCGGCTTCGGTCGGCCGGTGGTACACGACGCTGAGGCATCCGCCGGGCACTCCGCCCGACGCGGTGTTCGGGCCGGTATGGACGATTTTGTATGTGGTGATGGGGGCGGCCGCCTGGCGCGTGTGGCGGGTGGCGGGGTGGCGCGCGGTGCGCTTATGGTTCTGGCAGATGGCGGTCAATGCGGCCTGGTCGCCGGTGTTCTTCGGGTGGCACGCGCCGCGGTCGGCACTGGTGGTGCTGGCGGCGCTATGCGTATTGGTGGCAGCCACGGCGCGGCGCTTCGCCAGTGCCGACCGTGTCGCCGGCGGGCTGATGCTTCCCTATCTGGCGTGGTGTCTGTATGCGCTTTATTTGAACGCGGGGATCGTGTGGCTCAATTGATAGCCCGCCGGGAACGCGCTGGCGGCGACAGGAATGGAATTGGATAATGACACGGCAACGGGGCAAATGGGGCCGGGTGTTTGTGGCCGCGCAGTTCGGCGCCGCGCTGGCGATCAGCGCGGCGCCGGCGTGGGCGCAGCTGGGCACAATGGGCGGTGCCGGACCGGCGGCGGGGCCGCTGTTGCAGGGTAGCCACGCCAAGTCGAACGGGGCAAAACCGCCGCCCTCGGCGCTGCCGGGTGCAAAGGGCGGCGGGCCGTTGGCGCCGGCTTCGGTCAGCCCCGCGGCGATGGACCCGACCACGGCTCTGTTCGACGCGATCAACCGCAACGACGTGGCGGCGGCGCGCGACGCGCTGAGCCGAGGGGCGGATCTGCGCGGGCACAACGTGCTGGGGATGACACCGCTGCAGCTTTCGATCGATCTGGGGCGGAACGCCATCACCTTTGCTTTGTTGTCGATGCACGAAGCGGATGCGTCCGGGGCGCCTCCGGCCGGGCAGCCGAAGGCAAGAAGCGGCGCGCCGGTGGCCACGGTGCTGGCACGGGCCGCTCCCTCGCCACGGGCCGCGCCGCGTGCCTCGCACCCGGTGCTGCCCCGGGCGCCGTTCCGACCGGCGGCGATGCCGCTGGCGGACGGCGGTACGCCGGCGCCCGGTTCTGGTTTCATGGGATTTGATCCCTCCCGCTGAGGCGCATGGGCCGAAAAGCCCCGGCCCCCGGGAGCGAAATTGCGCCGGCTGTTTTCCCGGTTGCCGACCGCGGGAGGGACCGCTACGGTCCTGATCGCACCGGATGCGCATGGGGCGCATCCTGCGGGGCTTCGGGGTCCGACATGTCGTTTGCCGTTTCCGCCGCCGCGCCGTTGGTTCGGGAGCGCGCCTAGATGGCCGCGATCGACACGAGCGCCTGGGCCGGTCCGGTCTCGGCCGACGAACCCTCGGGTCCCAGCCTGGAGTTCGACGCCGATTTCGGCGCGCTGGAGCGCGCCGCCCAGGGCAAGCCCGAGCAGCAATACGGCGCCACGATCATCCCGGCCGAGGAGCCGGAATGGAAAGAGATGGACGGCCTGGCCCAGGGGCTGATGGAACGGACGCGCGATCTGCGCATCCTGGGTCATCTGACCGTTGCGCGGTTGCGTCTGGGCGGGATAGCCGATTACGCGGCGCTGCTGGTGCTGGCGCAAGGTTGGATCGAGGAGCTGTGGGATACCCTGCATCCGCAGTTGGACCCCGACGATGACAACGATCCCACGTTGCGCGCCAACGCGCTGTTGCAGCTGGCAAATCCGACTTGGGTGATGCGCTACCTGCGCGATCTGCCGCTGGTACGTTCCCCGCGCGTGGGCCAGTTCGGGTGGCGCCAGATCGCCCTGGCCACCGGCCAGTTGCCCACCCCCAAGGGGACGCCGGCGATTGCCGAGTCCACGATCAGCGGCGCGTTTCAGGAAGCCGATCCGGCGGCGGTGGCGGCGACGCGGAACGCGGTCTCCGCCGCGCTGGCGGCGGTGAAAGGGATCGCGGCCGCGTTCGACCTCAGGGCCGGAATCGGAGC
>JAKAZJ010000305.1 GCA_021826565.1 Pseudomonadota bacterium
TTTCCGCTGATTTTCAGTCTTGTGCATCCGGACCACCAGATGGTCGGCGCGATCCTGCTGGGTAACCGGATCGCCACTACCCGGATGCGAGTCGAAGACGTGGGAGCCACCCACGCGAAGCGATTCCCGCTGCACCACCGGATGATGCGTGCCGCCATCGAACCCGACCTGGATTGCGTAACGCGCACGCCGCCGGCCGGCTTGCCCCCCGACATCGAAGCTGGCCTCGATCCGGAACGACGGTGCGTTCCGGAAACACACTTCGCGCGTGCCGCCGTGAATGCCGCGCCACTGCAACACGCCGCCCTCGATCCATTTCTCGCCGATAATTTCCGCCAGGCCGTAGCCGCGCGAAATCCCGTGCAGGAAGCGGAACGCATCGCGGATGTTGCTTTTCCCGGTTGCGTTGGCACCGACGATCGCCGTGAACGGCCCCAGCCCCAGGGTCGCATCCCGGAAGTTCTTGAAATCGATCAGCCGCAGTTCGCGCAGCATCGGACAGCCTCGTGCCCGGGGAACGGGTCTCCCGGGAGTTTATAGACGCGCGGGCGGCGCGCTGCCACCGCCCGTGCGCCCCGCGCAGGATCAGCCGCCGGCGTTGATCGTCAGGATACTGCCCGAGGTGTAGCCCGAGCGCGGGGAGGCGAGGAACGCTACCGCGTTGCCGATCTCCTCCGGCGTCGCCGCCCGGCCGAACGGCATCGGCGCGAACAATTCGGCCCAGCGCTCGGCGTCGCCGAACTGCTCCTTGGCGCGCGCCTTCTGCAGCATCACCAGCCGCTCGGTCGCCACCGGGCCGGGGTTGATCCCCACGACGCGCAGCCCGTCGCGCGGGGCCTGCTTGCCCAGCGCCCGGGTCAGCGCCATCAGCGCCGCGTTGCCCGTCGCGCCGGCGATGTAGTTGGGCGGGAACTGCTCCCCGGCCGCGCCCACCACGTTCACGATCACGCCCGATTTCCGCGCCGCCATGCGCGGATAGATGGTGCGACAGAACGAGATGAAGCCGAACACCTTCAGATCCCACGCGCGCCGCCAGGTCGTATCCGAAACCGCGGTGATCTCCCCGGGCGGGATGGCGCCGGCGTTGTTGACCAGGATGTCGATCTCACCGGCCTCGTCGGCGACCTTGCGGATCGCCGCCTCGTCCGACAGATCGGCCGCGATGGTGCGCACCGCCACCTGGTGGCGGGCGCGCAGCTGCCCGGCCGCTTCTTCGAGCACCGTGGCGTCGCGCGCGACCAGGATCACGTCGCAGCCTTCCTCGGCCAGTACCAGCGCGCTGGCCCGGCCGATCCCTTTCGAGCCGCCGGTGATGAGCGCCCGCTTGCCCGCGAGTTTCAGATCCATCCTATGCTGCCTTCCCCAATGATGCGGTGTACCGGCGACAGGCATCGCCGAAGGCGGCGAACAACGCAAGGCTGGCTGGATCGTCGGCATAGCCCCACTCGGGATGCCACTGCACGCCGAAGGCGAAGTCCGGGGCATCGGCGACGCGCACCGCCTCGATCGTGCCGTCCGGCGCCCTCGCTTCCACCACCAACTCCGCCCCCGGCCGGTCGATCGCCTGGGCGTGCAGGGAGTTCACCACGATCTCCTGCCCGCCCAGCAGCGCGGCGAGGCCGCCCGACAGGACCACCGGATGCTTCGGCCGGTAACGCTCGGCCAGCGTGCCCGCCCCGCCGCGGTGGTCGAGCCGCCCCGGCAGCGCCTGCACTGCCTGGTGCAGGCTGCCGCCCAGCGCCACGTTCAGCTCCTGGATGCCGCGGCAGATCGCAAGCAGCGGCATCCCGCGGCCGAGCGCGGCGCGGATCAGCGGCAGGGTGGTGGCATCGCGCGCCGGATCGTGCAGCTCGGGCGTCAGAGTCCGTCCGGAAAGGAGTCCAATTATTTCAATGCCTTGCAGACAAGACTCCGTCTGGGCCGCCGCAATTTCAAGAGGAAACCCGGCCATTTTTACGGGGGCGACCATGCTAAGCGCTTGACCATGCTCGGCTTCTTTCCGGACAGATGGGGTGATTGGGGTCTCTTCCCGGTGAACCCGGTGGCTGCTCCTCTCGGGATGATCGAACGTGGTCCGGTGTGTGGATCGGCCACAAGCATCGAGGAGGAGCAGCCGTGGGTTACTTTGCCGGGTTGGACGTGTCGTTGGAAGAGACCGCCATCTGCATTGTCGATGATGCCGGTTGCATCGTGCGCGAGGCACGCGCCGCGAGTGAGCCGGAGGCACTGGTTGCGTTCTTCGAGGCGTGCGGAATGGAGATGGAGCGGGTCGGCCTGGAGGCATGCTCGCTGACGGCGTGGCTGCATGCAGGACTGGCAGAGGCCGGCCTTCCTGCGATCTGCATCGAGGCGCGGCAGGCCAAGGCGGCGATGGGTGCCATGCCGAACAAGACCGATCGCAACGACGCGCGCGGGATCGCACAGATCATGCGCACCGGCTGGTATCGGATGGTACATGTGAAGAGCCCGTCCTGCCGTTCCTGGCGCGCGTTGCTGACGGCGCGGCGGATGGTCCTCAACAAGCGGCGCGATGTCGAGAACGGAGTGCGGGCGCTGCTGCGCGAGGCCGGGCTGAAGGTCGGTACACCGAGCCGCAAGGACTTCCCGGCTCGCGTGCGTGAACTCGCAGCCGACGAACCGGTGCTGAGAAGCCTGGCTGAGTCGCTGCTGTCCGTCATCGAGGTGATGACCCGGGAAGCCGAGACGCTCACCAAGCGCGTGCTCGACGAGGTGCGCGTCGAGCCGACATGCCGCCGGTTGATGACGGTGCCGGGGGTCGGCCCGCTGACCGCGTTGGCGTTCCGCGCCACCATCGACCAGCCGGACCGCTTCCGAAAGTCGCGCGATGTCGGCGCCCATCTCGGCCTGACGCCGCGGCGTTATCAGTCCGGCGAGACCGATGTGCAGGGCCGCATCAGCCGGTGCGGCGACGAGCTGGCCCGCACGGCGCTCTACGAGGCGGCACATTCGCTGCTGATCCGCGGCACCAAGTGGTCGGCACTGCGTGCCTGGGGGATGAACATCGCCAAGCGCCGGGGCATGGCGCGCGCCCGTGTCGCAGTCGCCCGCAAGCTGGCAGTGATCCTGCACCGCATGTGGGTCGACGGCAGCGAGTTCCGCTGGGGCAAGCAGGCGGCAGCGCCCGTGATGGCCGCCCCATAAGCTGAGGCATTCCAGTTTCCGCCTGAAAGGGCGGAGCCGCGTCGTTCCCGTGGGGACGATGGACGAGGTGATCTCGTTGAGAGTCCGGAGCCGGAGGCACGATGCTTTCAGGTCGCGGGACAGATTGAGACGCCTCGTCCTCCTGACCCCATCCTGCGGCGGCCCTGCGCCGACCGCGAAGAGAAGCGAGTGACCCACGGGCGCGACATGAGGAACAATGAGCAGTTTGCCGCCGGTTGCCTCAAGCAGAAAGGGCGTCCGGAAAGGTGGGACCTGGCTGCGCCGATCCCATTGCAAAGCGTTACAGTAACGGAGAACACAGCCATGCCGCGAGGCTGCAAACCAGCGGGGGACCACGCACTGAGCAACGCCGAACGCCAGGCCCGTTACCGCGCCCGCCACACAGCGGACGCGACCGCGGCGGTCACCCGACCACGACATCCGACCATCGACGTAGCCGCCCGCAGCGTTGGAGTGACGCCGTCGGCATATTGCTCGCATTGCAGGCTGAGTACGCCGACTGGCTCGCAGCACTCCCAGAGAGCCTCCAGCACAGCGCGACAGCGGACGCGCTCGAAGCCATCGTCGATATCGACCTCACGTCCCTTGCTGACATCGAACCGCCGCGCGGCTACGGGCGTGATTGAGCCCAAATTCGACATGACGCACCGATGAGAGAGCAGATGCAGCTTGACCCCGACAACCACAATCAGAGAGGACTCTTACTTCTACCGGTAAGAGCAAGGCCGATGACCCAGACCGACAAGGGATCCCCCGCTCCACCGGCCGCCCCTGTCCGTTTCGCGGCATCGGGTTTGGTGCCTCTGCGACCCCGGTCCCGG
>JAKAZJ010000306.1 GCA_021826565.1 Pseudomonadota bacterium
GCGGCGGCGGCGCGGCGGGCAGGTTGCGCGGAGAAGGTGGAGACCGGCGATGGACGCGGCAGAGACCTGGATCACCGATGAGGCGGCGCTGGCCGCGCTATACGGGGCGCCGTCCGAGGGCGCGATTCGCAAGGAAGTGGACTATGTCCCGGATGTCTATCGCGCCTTCATCGAGGCCGCACCGTTCGTGGCGCTGGCCACCGCCGGCCCCGACGGGCTGGATGTTTCGCCGCGCGGCGATCCGGCCGGGTTCGTGACCGTCGCGGACGAACACACCTTGCTGATTCCGGATCGGCGCGGCAACAACCGCACCGATTCGCTGCGCAACCTGATCGCCGATCCGCGGCTGGCGCTGCTGTTCCTGATCCCCGGCGTGGGCGAGACCTTGCGGGTAAACGGGCGCGGGCGGATCTCGGTGGCGCCCGATCTGCTGGCGCGGTTTCCGGCCCAGGGAAAGCTGCCGCGCTCGGTGATCGTGGTTGCGGTCGAGCGGGTGTATTTCCAGTGTCCGAAAGCGATCGTGCGGTCGGAGCTGTGGAATCCCGAGCGGCATGTGCCGCGCGCGGCGCTGCCGAGTTCGGGGATCATCCTGGCGGCGCTGACCAAGGGGGCGGTGGGGGGCGCGGCATATGATGCGGCGTATCCGCAGCGGCTGGCCGACACGATTTATTGAGGGGCGTAACCGATCGCGACCCACCGATGACTTCCTCTCGGACGACTCCCCGGACTGGTCCGGTCGCCGGATCGGGCGCGGTGATGGCCGTGGTTCTGTGGCTGTTCGCCGATACCTTCGCGGCCTCGCTCTATTCGGTGGACGATCTCGCCCATCGCGCGGTAGCGCTCTGGGCGGCCGGGCGACCGATCCGGATCGCCAGCCTGCTACCGGTGCTTGGCCCGGTGGACGCGCTATTGGCACTGGGCGCGGTGGCCGCGGCGGTCACGCTGGCCTGGATGGAATGGCGCAGCGCGGCGCTGACCCGGCTGCTGCGTGAGGGCACGCGCGGCCAGTTCGCGCTGTTGCTGGGTGCGGTGCTGATATGGCTGGCGCAGTATTGTTTCGTGCCGGGCGTTCTGTTGGGCGGCGACACCGCGACCCATATCACCCGCTTCTTCGAAGTCAGCCAGGCCCTCGCCGCCGGCCATCTGCCGCTATGGACCAACGATCAGTATCTCGGCAGCCCGCTGCTGAGTTTCACCGGGCCTCTGACCTATCTGCTGGGCGGCGCGGCGAATGTGCTGATCGGCAACGCGATGGTCACCGGCAAGGTGTTTCTGCTGGCAACCAAGCTGCTGACCGGAATTGCCTTCTACCGGCTGCTGCGTCGCTTCGGGCTGGCGCGCGCCGCAGGCCTTGCCGGAGCGGCCGGCTTGGTCGGTTCGTTCTCGTATGTGCATCTGTTCCTGTATCGTGGGGTGTACCCGCAGGCCCTGACAATCCTGTTCCTGGTGCTGCTGTTCCATGCCGCCGAGGGACTGATGACCACCCTGCGTACCCGCGCCGGCGACTGGGCGTTGTTCGCGCTGACCACCGCGGCGATGATCGTCAACCACCAGCCACATGCGCTGTTTGCCGCCTTCTATCTGGGGATTTTTGGCCTGGTCAGCCTGCTGGCAGGACGCTGGCACGCGCGCGGACTGTTCGGTTTGGTCGGCGCGGGCGTCGTTGGCGTGATCACCTCGCTGTTCGCGGTGATTCCGATCATCACCCAGGCCGGGTGGGTGATGATCGAACCGGGCAGCGCATTCTTCCGGCTGCGCCTGCCGACCCTGATCCGGCTTTGGCATCTGGTGATGTGGCGCGATACGCGCACGACCTGGGGCACCGACTACTGGGCGTATCTCGGTATTGTACTGCTGGTCCTGGCGGTGACCGGCGCCTTGGCCGCGGTATCGCGGCGGCTTGATCCGCCACGCCGGCAGATTGCGTTTGCCTGCCTGGCCTGCCTGCCCCCAGCGCTGGTGGTGTGGAACCCGGTCGTGCGGGCCATCATGTTCATCCTGTTCTTCGTCGCGATCCTGGGCGCGCTGGGTGTGCAGCGCCTGTTCGAGTCCGGAACCTGGCGCGGGCGGGCCATGACCCTGGCGCTGGTCGCGCTGCTGCTGGACGTTGGTTCCACCGCGGTGCAACCGGTGGCGCGGACCGACAAGGGATTCCTGATATCCGCCGGCCATGCCATCGCCGCATGGCGGCCGCAAGCGCGGGTCGCGGAAATGCCTCTCGGGCCGCATGGCCGGCTGCATGGCTCGGTCGGCCCCAATGCCACGCCGATGAGTTATGTCGCCGATGTCGAACGTGTCGCCGGCACGCATAACATGGCGGCGACGCGCGTACACAATTACGCTATCACCACGGTCAAGCTCGCGCAGCACGACCTGACCATGCGCGGTCGGCTGAGCACTGCGACAGCCCGACTGTTGGCGATGCTGAATGTGCGCGCGGTGGTTTGCTGGTCCAGCGAACACATGGGCTGTCCGGTGCGGCTTTCCCCCACGGCCGACGGAGTATTGGGTGATGTCATCCCGGTGCCCGGACCAAGCCCGGTGCTGTTTGCCGCGCGCGTCGTAGCCCTGAAACCGTCACCGCGGTTCGATAAGCCGATGCTGTGGGACGCGGATTTTGCACCCGAATCGCACAACCCAGTGGTGCTGGGAATCGATCGGTTTCTGCATCGCTGGGAGAAGGTGACCGATCCCAGGCTGGACGGCATGGCCGCTGCGCTGGCGGTACGGCAGCTACCGACCAACGCGGCGATATCCGCACCGGGCTGGCGCGCGCATCTGGTTTCCTACCATGTCGGATTACAACGGGTACAAATACGGCTGCGCACCAGCGGGCCGGGCTATGCGCAGCTGGCATTTCCGGACTACCCCGGGACGTTGGTCAGCGTGAACGGAGATCAGGTGATCCCGCTGCAAGGGGCAACCAATCTGATGGTTCTGCCGTTGCCGGCGGGCGCGCTAAGGATCACGCTCACTCCCGTCATGACCGTCTGGGAACGTGTCTCCGCGGCGATTTCCCTGTTCGGCCTGTTGCTGGTGGCCGGCGGCGTCATGGTGCTGCGGCGCCGGACGCGGCCCTGAGGGCGTCCTCCGCCCACGCCCGCACCACCCCCAGCACACCCGCCACCGAGGCCGCCGCCCGCCCCGCCCGTTCCGGTGTGGTCACGAACCACCGCACCGGCCGCAACGCCGCATCCGCCGGCGCCACCACGCAGCGCGCGCCCGCGACCAGCACGGCCACTCCACCGCCATCCGCCGCCACCCGCCCCGCCACGCCCCACAGCGCCAGCGCGTCCGCCAGCAACCCGCGCAGTTCCGCCTGCGTCACAGCAGTGGGCCGTGCAGGATCTCCGATGCGATCCGCCGATGCTGCCAACGTCCGTCGTCCAGGCTTCCCAGCCAGCGCCCGCTCTCGACCACCACCTTGCCGCGCAGCAGCGTCAGGCACGGCCAGGCATCCATCTGCCGGCCCTCCCATGGCGTGTAGTCGGCCTCGTGCAGGTCCGCCGCGCGGATCACGCGCCGATCGGCCGGGTCCAGCACGCAAATATCCGCGTCCGCCCCCGCCACCAGCGCGCCCTTGCGCGGATACAGCCCCATGATCCGCGCCGCATTGGCCGAGATCAGATCGACGAAACGCGACAGCGAATAGCCGCGTCGTCCGACCATTTCGGTGTACATCAACGCCACGCGCGGTTCCACGCCCGCGTTGCCCCCCGTGGTATCATCGATCCGCGCCCCTTGCAGCTTCTGCTTCAGGGTGCAGCAGATTTCATCGGTGGCAACGCAGTTGATCGACCCGTCCAGCGTGCCTTCCCACAAAGCCGCCTGGTCCTCGGCCGATTTCAGCGACGGGTAGGTGTGGTAGATCTGCCCGTTCGGGCGCTTGTAGTCCTCGGACGTGTACAACATGTATTGATGCAGCGACTCGCCATAGATCGGCACGCCGCGCGCGCGCGCCTCGCGGATCGCGGACACGCCGGACGCCGCCGATGTGT
>JAKAZJ010000307.1 GCA_021826565.1 Pseudomonadota bacterium
CGGGTGAGCCAGGCCGCCGCGGCGGTCGGCCTGACCTTCGCGCTGGATCGCCAGCTGCGCACCCCCAATACCATCGCCGCGCACCGGCTGATCTGGTTCGCCGGCCAGGCAGGCGTGCAGGACGCGGCCATGGAAGCGGTGTTCACCGCCTATTTCCTGGACGCGCGCGACATCGGCGATGCGGCGGTGCTGGCCGACTGCGCCGCCATCGCCGGGATCGATCGGGCAGAGGCCGCCGGGTTCCTCGCCAGCGACACCGCCGCCGCGGAGATCCGCGCGGCCGACCAGCAGGCCCGTTCGGCGGGGGTCAACGGTGTGCCCTCGTTCTTCCTGGACGGGTATTTCCTGTTCTCGGGCGCGCTGCCGGCGGACCAGATGGCCGGCGCCTTGCGACAGGCGCATGACGTACTGGAACGCCAGGCTGCGTGAGATGGACGATCCCACCCCCCAGGTGGTGGTGCGCGATAGCGGCGCCGGCCCCTATGGACAGTTGGTCTTCGCCGGCCATCATGTCGGCGCCGCCGACGAACCCGAACGCCTCGGCGGGCTGGATACCGGCATGTCGCCGTATGAATACCTGCTGGCCGCCTTGGGCTCCTGCACGGCGATGACGGTGCGGATGTATGCCGCCCGCCACGACTGGCCTTTGGAAACAATCCGCGTTGAGCTGCGTCACGTGCAAGAACCGGGGCCAGTGGACCGGTTCGAACGCGCGATCACGCTGACCGGCCCGCTAGATGCCGAACGGCGCGCGCGGCTGCTGGAGATCGCCGATGAATGCCCGGTAAGCCGCACCCTGGGCCGCGCCTCGCGCGTCATCAGCCATCTGACGGAGCCGGAAGAATGAAACGCCGCGAGATCCTGACCGCCGCGGTGCTGGCCGCGGCCGGTGGGCTTGTGCTGGGCCGCGATATGCCAGCGGTATCCGCCATGCCGGCACATCCCCCGGCAGCAGTGGCACGTTTCATGGCCACGATCGGCGGCTGGGGTCTGCCGGCGGCAGGCGCTGCCGCGTCGGTGCCGCGGCATCTGACCCTGGTCGAGTTCTTCGACTACCACTGCCCCTATTGCCGGGCGATGAGCCCGTATCTGCCGGCGCTGCTGGACGCGCATCCGGATGTGCGGCTGTTGTTCGCCGAATACCCGATCCTGGCGCCGGATTCGGCCATCGCGTCACGCCTGGCGCTGGCCGCGGCGCGGCAGAATTTATACCTGCCTGCCCATGATTGGCTGTTCCGCCAGCACGGGCGCTACACGACGGCCATGGTCGGCGCGTTGGCCGCGGCAATCGGTGCCGATGCAGCGCGGCTGCGGCGCGACATGAATGATCCGGCGATCGGGATGCTGCTGGACCGGCTGCAATTCGCCGGCGAACGGCTGGACCTGCAGGGCACGCCCGCGATGGTCACCACCAATGGGGTGGTCGAGGGGTTTCTGCCGCCGGCGGGACTGGCCGCGCTGGTCCGCTCCCTGCGGACCAGGAACGCGGTGCGGCGCGCCTAACCGCCCAACGCCCGCCCGGCCACCGCTTGCAAGCGGGTGACGGCGGCGGGATCGCGCATGTGGCTCGCGGTGATGATGGCGTTGTCCAGCGCGCGGTCGCAGCCGCAGGGGCACAGCCCGCGCGGGGCGCCCAGCGCGGGCACCGCCTCGGCCACCAGGTTGCGGGCGTGATCGGCGTTATCCAGCAGCACCTTGACCACGGCTTCCACGGTCACGTGGTCATGGTCCGGGTGCCAGCAATCGAAATCGGTCACCATGGCGACGGTGGCGTAACAAAGCTCCGCCTCGCGGGCCAGCTTCGCCTCCGGCATGTTGGTCATGCCGATCACGCTGGCGCCCCATTGGCGATACAGTTCGCTTTCGGCGCGGGTGGAGAATTGCGGGCCTTCCATCACCAGATAAGTGCCGCCGCGCGTCACCGGGACCCCCAGGCGTTGCGCCGCCGCGTGCAGCCCATCGCCGAGCCGCGCGCAAACCGGATGCGCCATCGAGACATGGGCGACCACGCCCTCGCCGAAGAAGCTTTTCTCGCGCGCGAAGCTGCGATCGATGAACTGATCGACGATCACGAAATGTCCCGGCGCCAGCTCCGCCCGCAGGCTGCCCACCGCCGACAGCGAGATCACGTCGGTCACGCCCGAGCGCTTCAGCGCGTCGATATTCGCCCGATAGTTCAGATGCGTGGGCGATAGCGGGTGGCCGCGGCCGTGGCGCGGCAGGAACACGCAGGACACGTCTCCCAGCCGCCCGAACAGCAACGCGTCGGAAGGCTGGCCCCAGGGGGTGGGCACCTGGCGCCAAGCCTTTTCGGTCAGCCCGGGGATGTCATACAGCCCCGATCCGCCGACGATCCCGATGACCGGCCCGATGACCGGTTTGCGGACCTCGCTCAATGCTCGACGTCGGACCAGATTTTGCGCTTCAGCGCATAGGTCAGCCCGGTCATCAGCAGCAGGAACAGCACCACGCGCACGCCCATCTGCTTGCGCGCCACTGCCTCGGGGTTGGCCGCCCAATAGAGGAAGGTGGCGACGTCATGGGCCATCTGCGGCACGGTGGCCTTGGTGCCGTCGGCGAAGGTGACGGCACCGTCCTGCAGCGGCGGCGGCATGGCGATCATGTGGTCGGGAAAATATTTGTTGTAGTACCGGCCCGCCGGCACTTTCACGCCCGACGGCGCCGGCACGAAGCCGTTGAGCAGCGAATAGATGTAGTCCGGCCCGTGAGCCCGCGCATTGGCCATCAGCGAGAGATCGGGCGGCGCCGCACCGTTGAACACCGCCTTTGCCGCCAGGGCGTTGGGGAAGGGGGACCGGAACTGGCTGGCGGGGGTTCCCGGACCGCTGAATTTCTGGCCGCTGTCGTTCAGCCCCAGCGGCACCGTTTCCGATGCGGCGATACCCTTGATCTGCGCCGGCGTCAGCCCGATCCCGGCGAGATCCCGGTAGTGAAGCTGGTGCATCGAATGGCAGGTCGAGCACACCTTGTAATAAACCCAGAAGCCGCGCTGTGCGGACGCCTCATTCAGGCCGCCGAACAGGCCGGCGAAGCTGAAATGCGGGGTCAGCAATGGGGCGTCGTCCTGGGCCAAGGCCGGGCCGGCGGCGAACACGCACAATCCGAGCGCGAGGAGAGCGAAACGGAGCGCGCGCATCACACTTTCTCCATCGGCTGGGCTGCAACCGGGTGCGGCATGGGGCCTCCGCCGCGCCCGCGCAGCACCGCCAGACTGATGCTTTCTGGCAGCGGCAGGGTGCGTTCCAGCGCGCCAAGCAGCGGCAGCAGCACCAGGAAGTGGAAGAAGTAATACAGCGTGCAAAACCGGCCCAGCGGCACCCAGAAGCCCAGCGGCTTGTTCGCGCCCACCACGCCGAGTGTGACGGTCGCCAGCAACCACACCCAGATCATCTTGCGGAACACCGGGCGGAACCGCGCGCTGCGCACTCGGCAGGTATCCAGCCAGGGCAGGAAGAACAGCACCAGGATGGATCCGAACATGGTGCACACGCCGCCCAGCTTGTTCGGCACCGAGCGCAGCATCGCGTAGAACGGCAGGAAATACCATTCCGGCACGATGTCCGGCGGAGTTTGCAGCGGGTTGGCCTTGATGAAGTTGTTCGGGTCCGCCAGCAGATTGGGCATGAAGAACACCAGAAACGCCCAGACCGCCAGGAACACGCAGATGCCGACGCTGTCTTTGCTGGTGTAGTACGGGTGGAACGGCACCGTGTCCTGCGGGCCCTTCACGTCGATCCCGAGCGGATTGTTCGATCCGGTGATGTGCAGCGCCCAGACATGCAGAAACACGACCGCAACGATCACGAACGGCAGCAGGTAGTGCAGCGAGAAGAACCGGTTCAGAGTGGGATTCGAGATGCTGAACCCACCCCAGAGCAGGGTGACGATGAAATGGCCCACCACCGGAAAGGCGGAGAACAGGTTGGTGATGACGGTCGCACCCCAGTACGACATCTGCCCCCACGGCAACACGTAGC
>JAKAZJ010000308.1 GCA_021826565.1 Pseudomonadota bacterium
ATCTCGGCCGCATCCACCGTCGCGCCGTGGGCGCGCGCGGCATAGAGCTCGGTGAGTTCCCGCGGCCGCGGCAGGCTGCCGGTATGGGTGGTCAGGATGCGCGTCTCGCTGCGAAGCATGGCCGGTTCCCGCGGCAGTTTGCCGCACGCTGGCGCGGATCGGTCGGGTTGACCAGGGCCGGTGCCGACTTTCAAACTGAGACATTCCCGGCCGGCCCGAGGCTGCGGCCATGACCGATCTCGTCCGCACCCAGCTTCGCGCCGGCGCGCTTTGGATCACCATCGACCGCCCGGCGAAGCGCAACGCGATGAACGCCGAGGTGCTGCGGGGGCTCGAGGCCGCGCTGGCGGAGCCGCCGTCCGCCGCGCGCGAGCGGGGCGTGAAGCTGAAGCCCCGGCTGCTCGCGCTGATCGAGCGGCAATACGACGCGATCCTCGCGCAAGGCATGGCGTTCCATGCCGCGCAGCCGGCGCTGGCAAAACACCAAGCGCGTGGCCGGCCGCCGCGACGGGTAGGCCACCAACCCGCTGCTGCGCCTCGACAGCCGAAAGCCGGACGTCCTGCGCTTTCTCACCGACCCGCGCGTGCCGTTCACCAATAACCTGGCGGAGCAGGACGCGCGGATGATGAAACTGCGGCAGAAAATCTCCGGCGGCTTTCGCTGTGGCGACGGGGCGCAGGACTTTGCCGTGATCCGGTCGGTGCTCTCGACCGCCAGGAAGCAAGGCTGGGATATTCTCCAGACGCTGACCGGAGGCCCGGAGCGCCTGATCGCCGACCTACGGGGCTTCTGAGCGCGCCCCCGAGACCTGGGCAGTTACGAAATAACGGATCGGGTCGATCTCGGGGCAGCGCAGGATGGTGGCCTCGTTCACCAGGAGATCGGCGGCGACGAGCACGTGGTCCAGATAGAGCGCGTGGGTGGGCGAGACGAAGAGATCCCGCCGCGGCACTTCGTCGGCCAGCGCGCCGGGGCGGATGCGGATGGGGATCACGTCGCGGTTGCCGGCGGCGGCGGCGGCGGCGAAGCTGCGCGTGCCGATCCATGTGATCGGGCGCGCCTGGCCGGACAAGGTGACCACGCGGTCGCCGATCCTGAGGGTTTCCACCTTGCGCTCCCCGCGATCGGTCAGGATCGCGGTGCCGGCCAGGTAGCAGGGCGAGACATCGATGCGACTCAAATCCTTGCCCGCCCTGTGCCCCCGCCGCCATGGCCGATCCGGCGCGATCGCCATCTCCGCCCCCAGGTTCGCCGGCGGTCGATGGCACGCCGCGCCGGACCCTACCGAGCGGGCGCACCGGTGGGAAGATGGGCTTGGCGAGGGCCGACGGGCGCGCGGCGGCCCGCCCGGTCGTCCCGGCGGAAGATGTCACGCGCCGCGTCGCCTCCCCAGGCCATCCGCCGCTCAGGCGGCCTTCGTCGCGGCCCCGCGCGATCCGCGCGCCAGCCGCGGATACGGCAACGTGCCCGCCAACTCCACCGTCAGCACCGCGGCCGCCGTCAGCGCCGGCAGCGAAGCCGCCCCGTCGGTCCAGCGCCAGTGCGACACGCCGTCGCTCTCCGTTGCCCACCACCCGCGCCCGAGCATCGGATCATCGAGCGCGATCGGCCGCGCCGCGTCGCCCTCGCTCAGGGTCAGGGAGCGCACCATCACCCCCAGCCGCCGCTGGTCTTCCAGCCACGGTCGCGCATCGGACGGATAGGCCGCGCGCGAAACGAGGCGCAGCGCAACCCCCGCCGGCACGGCGAAGCGATACCGCGCGCCGTCGCGCGCAATCGGCGCCAGCCGCGCCCCGCCCGCCAGCACCGCCAGCGCGGGATCGTCGGTGAACGCGGGTTCCGGCAGCGGAACCCCGAGCGCCAGCGCGCGATCCGCGAACCGGAACCACACCGGTTCGATCTCCGCCGCGGCATCGCAGAGCGGCGTGCACGACGTGGCCAGCCGCCGCCGCTGCTGCGTCGCGGGGTCGAGGAAATCCGGATGCAGGATCAGCGGTTCCGGCGCGTTCTCGAAGACGCCGCGATTGCCGCAATCGAGGAAGCTTTCCACCGGCAGATCCTCGGCCAGCAGCAGGTCGTGGGTGTCCAGTTCCACGTGATAGTAGGTCACCCTGCGCCACGTCTCGCGCCGGATGGTGGCGCCGTTGACCAGCAGGCGGATCGGGATCAGCCGGCCGCGATCGAACACCGCGTGATCGGGCGAGAGCAGCAGGTCACGCGAGGGCGCCCCGTCCGCGAAGGCGTCCGCGAGAATGCGGATCGGCTGCGCGCGGCGCGGGTCCGGATGGCGGGTCAGGTCGATGCTGCGGTGGCCGATCCAGCGCACCGGACGCAGCGCGCCGCCCGCGGTGCGCACGAGATCGCCCGCGCGCAGCGCCTCCACCGCGATCCGGCCCGAAGCGGTTCGGATCGACGTGCCGGCCACGAAGCAGGGGATGACCTGATCCTGCAACGACGCGGTCGGGTTGCCCAGATCGGTGAACGCCTGCTGCGCCGCCGCAGCGGTGGTGAAGGTCAGGCTGCCTTCCTGGGCTCCGGTCGGCAGGCCGGACACGAGGTCGTCCACCGCGATCACGGTGCCGCCCGCCGTGTAGGCGAAGCCGGCGGCGTGGTTCGTATCGACCACGATCACGTTGCCGGTCGTGTAGCCGTCGATCTTCGCCGCGAACCCGCCGAGCGCGCTCGCCGCCACCACGGTCGGAATCTGATTGACGGCGCCGACCGTGACCTGCTGGCCGATCACGAGCTCCCCGGTGTTGTCGCCGAACAGGACCGTCTGCGACGCATCGACGGTATTGACGTCCAGGATCAGCGTCCCGCCCTGCGACACGTCGATGATGCCGGCCGCCGCCGCCGTGCCGTGCGTCATCAGCGGCGCCAGGAACGTCGCCGATCCCTGACTAACGCTCGGGATGGTGAGCAGCGATTGCCCGGAATTGGCGATGGTCGCGCCGACGTCGAGTACCGCGCCGCCGCTGAACTGGAACCCAGTGATGTCCTGGTTCAGCGGGTCGATCACCCCGCCGATCTGGATCACGTGGCCGAAGCTGCCCTTGGTGATCGGGTTCGTGGTGTGCAGCGTGCCGCCCTGGATCTCCAGCACTCCGGAACTCGCCAGGCCGATATCCACCACCCCGGTCGCGGTCAGCGTGCTGCCGGCCCCGATCACCAGATCGCCCTGCCCGCCGCTGGCCGCGCCGACGGTGATGTTGCCGGTGCTGACGCCGCCACCGTTCAGGATCGACAGACTGCCCGCGCCCTTGTCGCCCACCGTCAGCCCGCCGGTCGCGGCCAGCGAGGCGCCGGCGCCCACCACCTGTACCACCCCGGTCCCGCCCGCGCTCGCGCCCGCGTCCAGCGAGCCCGTGCTCACCAGCGCGCCGGCGGCAACCGACAGCTGCCCGTACCCGCCATTGCCCACCGCGAGCGTGGTGGCGACCTGCCACTTGGCCCCGCTGCCCGAGACCTGCACCGCGCTGCCGGCGGCGGCGGTGGTATCGGCAACGATCGCCCCGGCGGTGGAGACGACGCTGCCGCCGGTCTGGATCGAAAGGTTCCCGAGGCTCGCCTCCCCCACCACGAACGAGCCGGTGGTGGTCAGGATCGCGCCGGCGCCGGACACGGTGATGCCGCCGGTGCCGCCCCCGCTCGCCGCCAGCCCGGTGGCGACGCCGCCGGCGAGCCCCAAGGTGGTTCCCGCGCCGATCACCGTCGGCCCGACCTGCTGCGCCGCCAGCACCGTGCTGACCCCGCCCGAGGTGCCGATGACGAACGTTACGCCCGCGTAGCTTTGCGTGGGATCGAGCGTCAGATCGATCGTCGGGCCGGCCGATTGCGCGATCGCCAGCGTATTGGCGTTGACCAGGCCGGCCGAGACGGCATCCGTGATGCCGGCCAGCGCGATGCGCGCGCCGCCGCCGAGCCCGTCGATCTGGCCGGCGAAGCCGCCGGGCAGGATCGAAAGCAGCCCGGTGCCGGCGAAATCCACCG
>JAKAZJ010000309.1 GCA_021826565.1 Pseudomonadota bacterium
GCGTACCGCCTGGTCGGCACCAGCGTCGCCCGGCGCGACCTGCCGGCGAAACTCTCGGGCGCCGCGTTCATCCACGACCTGGTGCGCCCCGACCTGCTGCACGCGCGCACCCTGCGCCAACCCGGCCGTGGCGCCGTGCTGACCGCCCTGGACGAGGCCGCGATCCGCCGCGCCGCCAAGGGCGAGCTGCGCATCCTGCGCCTGGGCAATTTTGTCGCTTTGCTCAGCGCCGAGGAGTCCGTCGCGCAGCGCGCCGCTGCCGCCGCCCCCTTGCACGCGCATTGGGAGCAGGTCCGTGTCCTCGCGCCCGAGGAAGCGGAGGCCGCCTGGCTGGTCGGCCGCCCGAGTAACGACCAGATCGTGGGCGACCCACCGGCCGATGCCGCCGGGACGGTGATCGCGGCGCGCTATTCCCGCCCCTATGTCGCCCATGCCTCGATCGCACCCTCATGCGCGCTGGCGGAAAGCCGGGATGGGCATTTGTCGGTCTGGTCGCACACCCAGGGCGTGTATCCGCTGCGCGCGGCGCTGGGACGGGTGCTGGGGCGGAGCGAGGATACGATCAGCGTCCATCACGCCATGGGCGCGGGCTGCTATGGACATAATGGCGCGGATGACGCGGCGCTGGATGCCGCCTTGATCGCGCAGCAAATCCCCGACCACTGCATCCGCCTGCAATGGCGGCGGGAGGAGGAATTCGGCTTCGAACCGCTCGGCAGCGCGATGTCGGTCACCGTCCGCGCGGTGCTGGACGACGCGGGGCGGCCGATCGACTGGACGCAGGAGGTCTGGTCCGGCAGCCATGTCCAGCGCCCCGCCATGGGCGGGAACATGCTGGCGCATGAGGCGTTGCCGGTCCCCGCCCCGGACCCGCGCCCGCGCGATCCCACCGAGGCGGCCGGCGGCGGCGGCACGCGCAACGGCATCCCCCATTATGCCATTCTGGCCCGGCGCATCCTGCATCATTTGGTGCCGGTGACGCCGGTCCGGACCTCGGCGTTGCGTGGCCTGGGCGCCCTGCCCAACGTGTTCGCCATCGAGTGCTTCATCGACGAGCTTGCCGCCCGTATCGGCGCCGATCCGGTGGCCTATCGGCTGTCGCTGCTGGACGGTCGGCCACGCGCCGCCAGGGTGATCGCGCGCGCCGCCGAGATGGCCGGCTGGGCCGGCTGCGGCCCCGGCGGGGACGGGCACGGCTGGGGCATCGGCTTCGCGCAGTACAAGAACAAGTCCGCCTATGCCGCCGTGGTGGCCGAGGTGGAAGTGGACCAGGAAGTCCGCCTCCGCCGCGTCTGGTGCGCCGCCGATGCCGGGATGGTGGTCAATCCGGACGGGGCAAAGAACCAGATCGAGGGCGGGATCCTGCAAGCGGCCAGCTACACGATCAGGGAGCAGGTACGGTTCGACGCAAAGGGGGTCGCCTCGGTCGATTGGGCCAGCTACCCGATCCTGCGCTTCTCCGAAGTGCCCGAGATCGCCTGCGAACTGGTGGACGCGTCTTCGGAGCGCTCCCTGGGCGTGGGCGAATGCGCTTTCGGCCCAACCGCGGCGGCGATCGGCAACGCGGTCGCCCATGCGCTGGGGGTACGGTTGCGCGATATGCCGTTCACGCGGGAGCGGATCGCGGGGGTATTACTGGCGGAATAAAACCCAGGGTTGTAAATGTCCCTGGAGGATGGTAGATGCGTCCTACATCCTGGAGGCCGCCATGACCCAGACCACGGATTTCCCCACCGCCCCCCGCAGTTCCCCCCCGGCCCGCCGGCGTGGCCTGGCGGAGACGGCGGCGCCGTTCGGCATCCCGCGTTCGATGCCCCTCGGCGCCCTGCCGTCGCCTGGCTTCGGTCGCGCGGTCGCGGAACTGGCGGCGCGCGGCGCGATCAGCGGGGCGCGGTCGCAGAAATTATCCGTGCGCGTCGATCCGCTGGTGCTGGCCGCGGCGTCCGAACGGCTGCGGCTGGCGCATCCTTCGGACGTGATCAATGCTGCGCTGGCGCTGGCCGCGGCGCCGGACCGGTTCAAGACCTGGCTGCGCGACACCACGGACCGCATCACGGACGATTTTCAGCCCGGCCTGTGATCGCCAAGCCCGGCGTGACGGCCGCCGACTGGGTGTTCCGTCACAACCCGGATGCGTTCCGTGCGTCTCTGCCGCGACGGGCGCCGGGGGTGATCGGCACCGATCCGGCAGCGTTGCCCGCCGGAATGGCGGTGATGCTGGATACCTCGGTCTATATCCATCGCCTCCGTCGCAGGCTGCCGGATGCGATCATCGCCTGCATCGATGCCCGACCGGTGCGCCATAGCGCGGTTGCGTGCGCCGAGATGGCGATCGGCGCGGGGTTGCTCGATCCCGCGCATCCGGCGACGCCGGGGAACCGGGCCGCGATCGAACGGCTGCTCGGCTGCCTTGCGGCCACCGACATCGTCGCCCCCGGCGCGGCGGCCTGGGCCGAGGCGGGCATGATCGCCGGCATCCTGGCCCGCACCCAGCATGGCGCGGCGGGACGCGACGCGCGGCGGCGGCTGCTGAACGATGCGCTGCTGTTTCTGAGCGCGCGCGAGCAGGGCGCAGCACTGATCAGCGCCGATCACGGCGATCTGGACCGGCTGGCGCGGTTCGATCCGGCGACGCCGATGGTGGTATTCGCGCCCTTGTAGCCGCGGTTACTCAGCCGCCTGGCGAGGTTCCTGTTCGGCGGCCGCCATTCGTTCCACCGTGCGGCGCATATGGATCCGCGCGGCGTCGTTGGTGATATCGACCAGATGCCGCTCGCCGAGTTCGCTCATGCGCGCCTGCTGCAACTGGACGACGCTGCGGTCTTCCTCGAACGCGGCCGCGATCTCGGCGAACAGCTGCTCGGTGGCGGCCGGGTCGTTAGGCCGGAAACCATTGGCGGTGGACCAGAAGTAGAAGCAGGTGGTGTCGGTCTCGGGTGTCAGGAAATGGAACAGGCGAAACGCCAGCTTCGGCGCGCCGGTCTCACCGTCCTTGAAGCTGCCGGCTTCGTCGGCGCCCGACCATTGCAGGATCGCGCCCGGGGCGATGAACTCGAAGCGTTGCGCGCGGTCGATCCGGCCGGTGAAGCCAACCGCTCGCACATAGGTGGGCGGGGGCAGGGAGTTCAGCATCCAGCGGGTGAAGCGCAGACCCTTGGGCGTGCGTTCGGTCTCCATCTTCGCCTGTACATGGGTCATCGGCGAGCCGCCGATGCTGCCGACATGGACATAGCCGAGATGGGTCAGGTCCATCAGATTATCGACCATCAGCATGGCCGAAGACCGGATCGGATACATCGTGTGCCGGTGCGGCCAATGCACGGTATCGTTGTGATAGGGATAGGCGATGATCTGCGCCGGATCGGCCAGCGCCGGATCCCCCATCCAGATCCATAGCAGCGCGTCCTGTTCCACCAGCGGGAAGCTTGCCACGCGGGCGCGTTCGGGAATGCCGCTCTGGCCCGGAATATGGACGCAGGCGCCGGACCGGTCGAAGACCAGGCCGTGATAGCCGCATTGCAGGCCCTGCTCGGTTACCTGGCCGATCGAGAGCGGCGCGCCGCGATGGCAGCACATATCCGACAGTGCCGCGGCGTGGCCGGCCCGGTCGCGGAACAGCACCACCGGCTGGTTCAGGATGCGCCGCGCGAGCGGGGTCTCCGTCAGTTCGTCGGCCCAGGCCGCGACGTACCAGGCGTTGCGGATGAACATGGTTTCCCCCGACTTGGTTGTTTCTGGCCAGGACGGTATCCCGGAAGACGGCGCACAGGCTGCCGTGTCGATCGGGTCGGGTCAAGCGAAACCGTCTGGCCTTGGCAATGCGCGTGATGCCGATCGTGACCTGCGCGGGGGCAAGCCCGGCCATTCATTCGCCGTTCATGCCGCCGTGCCACACCGGCCCGATGCACCCCGAGCTCGACCCGATCGCCTTCTTCCGCGAGCTGCTGGCCGCCGACCCGGGCGCGGCGCCGGTGCGCGCGTCGCTCGCC
>JAKAZJ010000310.1 GCA_021826565.1 Pseudomonadota bacterium
AATTTCAACCTGACCTACCCGATCGCGGACTGGTTCTTCGGCACCTCGGACCTGGCCTGCGGGCTGGTCGCGCATGTGTTCAACGGCGCCAGCACGCGCCATGTGCGCGGCGATCTGCGCCGGATGGGCCCCGGCCACGACGCTGCAAATAATCCCGCCGAGCCGACCTCCGACGTGGAGCGCCGGGCGGGTCCGATCGGATGAGCACGCCAGGAAAGCTCAGCCGCGGGCAGGCCAGCCTGATCGGCGGGCTGGTCACGGGGGTCTGCGTGCTGGCGCTCTGGCTGGCCGTGGCGTCCCGACTCGGCTGGGGTGGGGCAGGCGCGGTGCTGTCGGGGCTGGCCGCCGCCGCGGTGGTCGCGGCCTGGGTGCGGCTGGCGGATCTGTAGCCTCGTGTCCGATCGCAGGGAAGCGTGGGTCGCGCCGGGACCGCGCGCATCGCGGCACAGCGCGATCGGTTCGGCCCCGATCCGCTGACCCCTTGCGATCGGCACGCAGCGCGCCCGGGCACGGCGGCGGCGCGTCTGCCCACCTTGGGCGCGGACCCTGCCGCGCACCAGGCGCGGGTTGCCGCCGAGCCGATCCCGGTGCAATCGGGACTGGCCGCCACGGCGGCATTCGTCGCCGCGCAGATCCGCGCCTTCCTGGGAGAAGTCTGACATGGATGTCGTCACCGTCGAGCAACGTGGCCTGGTGTCCCTGATCCGCATCAACCGGCCGGACCGGATGAACGCGATCTCGTCCGCGGTGGCCGTGGAATTGCAACGCGCCTTCGCGGCGTTCGATACCTCGGAGCAACGGGTCGCGATCCTGTCGGCGGCCGGGGAGCGCGCGTTCTCGGCCGGCGCCGATGTCTCCGACCTGCCCGAGCTGTGGCGCTGCATCCCCGGCGTCGGGTTTACTACCGACAAGCCGCTGATCGCCGCCACGTCCGGCTGGTGCGTGGGCGGGGGCGTGGTGATGGCGATGATGTGCGACCTGATCGTCGCGTCGGAAACCACGACGTTCTATTACCCGGAAGCGAAGCTCGGCATCACCGGCGGCATGATCTCCTCGTTGGTAACACGCATGCCGTATCATCTGGCGATGGAGATGATGCTGCTGGGATCGAAAATCCCGGCCAGCCGCGCCTATGAGGTGGGGTTCGTGAACCGGGTGACGCCGGCGGGCCGGCATGAGGCCGAGGCGCTGGCGATGGCGGAAACCCTGCTGGAACAGGCGCCGCTGGTGATGGGGACCTTGAAGCGCCTGGTGAACGAGATCATCCCGCCCGGCCCGGTGGAGCGGATGGTGACGACCTCACGCGCCATGGCCCGGGTGCGCGACAGCGAGGACCTGGCCGAAGGCATCCGTGCCTACAAGGAGAAGCGGGCACCCCGCTTCCAGGGGCGGTGACGGCGGCAAGCTGGCTGCTGGCGGAAAACTACGCCGGATTGCAGGCCCAGGGGCTGGGGCTGGCGGAGGCGGCCGGGCTGGCGCCGGAATTGCGCACCCTGGTCCGGCCGCCGGGCTGGCGCTGGCTCTCGCCGCGGCTATGGCCGGATCCGCTGGCCCGATTCGGCGCCGCGCTGGCCCCGCCCTGGCCCGACATCGCCATCGGCTGCGGCGGGACCGGGGCGGTGGCGCTGGCCGCGCTGGCCCGGCGCGGGATACGCAGCGTGCAGGTGCAGCACCCGCGCATGGACCCGCGCCGGTTCGATCTGGTGGTGGTCAACACCCATGACGGGTTGCGCGGCGAGAACGTGATCGTGGTGCGCACCGCGTTGCACCGGGTTACGCCGGTGCGGCTGGCGGCGGCGGCGGAGGCGTGGCGCGCGCGCCTGGCCCCCGGCCTGACCCCCCTGCCCCGCCCGCTGGTGGCGGTGCTGGTGGGCGGCAGCAACGGGCGGTTCCGGCTGGACCGGGCGGTGGGGACGGCGCTGGGCGGCGCGCTCGCGGCGATGATGGTAGCGGACGGGGTCGGGGTGATGGTGACGCCATCCCGCCGCACCGCGCCCGAGGTGACGGCGGCGCTGCGCGACGCGGTAACCCCGCATGGCGGCCTGGTGTGGGACGGGACCGGCGAGAACCCGTATTTCGGGATGCTGGCGCTGGCGGACGCGATCGTGGTGACCGAGGACAGCGTGTCGATGCTGTCGGAGGCGGTGGCGACTTCGGCGCCGGTGCTGCTGGCGGAATTGCCGGGGGCGTCGCGGCGGATCAGGGCGTTCTCGGCGGGGCTGCTGGCTTCGGGGCGGGTGCGGCGCTTCGCCGGGCGGCTGGAGCGGTGGCCGACGGCGCCGCTGGATGACACGGCGGCGGCGGGAGAGGAGCTGCGGCGGCGGTTGGGGCTTGGGTAGAGGGGGCGGTGATGGGATGCGTCGCGTGCGACATGATCGTCCGGTTAGGATGCGATGGTCCGGCAGAGCGACGCTGCGATCCGGCGCGGTATGGCCGCCGGCCACGACGCGCCGCCGCTACTGTTGGAGGGGGAGCTGGCGGCGGCCCGTGGGGGTCCGGCGCGGGCCGGGTTGGGGCTGGGCTGTCATGGACGGCATTCGCGCGACGATTTCATATGCCGTTTGTAAGGCTGTTGGACTGGGAGCGGGGGAGATGGCGACTAGAGGCGACGGCGCTGGCGTATCTGCGCGTGATCTATCGGGCGCTTGAGGGAATCACGCGGTCGCTGGGAGAGGCGAGGTCGGGGGAAGAGGTTGGTGCCGATGCGAGCTTAGGTAGGACAATACCCAGGTTCGCCAATATAGTTCCAAAGCACGATTCGGTGGGCGGCGCCGCCAAAGCGCAAGCAGCTGCGGCACAGCCTGATGGTGGGTCTGGACAACGATCGCACAACCGAATCGCTCTACCGCCGTGCCGCCAGGATGGGATAAATTGGACGCACGATAAAGTAGATTGATTCTTGTCAATATTATTTGCAAGCTTGGCGACCGTGCAGACTGTAGCGTTTACAGATCAAGGGACTCGATCACATCGGTAAGCCTCGTGGGCTGAATTGCCCAGCGATAGGCCGGAAGGACTTCCCAAGAGTATCCAAAATCGGCGAGACCCGACACTGCGAGTTGACGATCCTGGAAGTTTACTCGCTCAATCACGCCACTAGAGTCACGATACCAAGCTTGCAAAAAGTCGATCCGGTACAAGAAATCCAGAATGCGCCTGAAATCTGGAGAACCTTTTTCATAAGAAAAACGGACCCCACTTCCGCTTTGCTTGAGAACAGATTTCAGGTGCACCGTCATTCTATCGTTTGTGAAACGGAACTTGTCAGCTGCCTTACCCTTAGCCACTGCCGGCTTGAAACTCATCAGGAGTTTGCTCATTCCAAGCAAGCGGGTTCCGTACTCGAGGATAAGGTCATTCAAGCGCTCATCAGAGTACTGTGAAAATACCGCTTGCAGATCATCCGATGTGATCTGCACTCGCCTCTTTTTATGCGCTTCAGACGCAGCAAGCGTGAGAAGCGCTATGAGGTCTCTGGGACGATTTCTTGTCATCGACAACAGGACCCTTCGGGTCGGAGCATTGTCCCACTTTCCCCAACCATGAAATGTTGGCTCTAGAATTGGGTCGAATATGCGAGCAATCTCGTCTTGCCGTCTATGCCCATCAAGGTGCGTATGATACTGGAATTCGACCCCGAAGTACCTAGCAACTCTCATTGCTAGAACGATGTATATTTGATGATTGTCCCAACGCAAGAAGGTCGCATTTTGCCTGATTTTGTCAATGTCCTGATTTATCCGAGAAATCGCGTCCCAAAGATCCCAACGCAATGCAATCCTGAATCTTACGTTCTGGTCTCTCTTCGTGATATCGAATGCTGCATTAAGAATAGAGTTAACAAAGTGTAGGCCCTCATAGCGCCCATCCCATCCCTTGTCGAGATCGTCGATAAAGAAGATAACTTGCTTGATCTTGTTCAGGTCCAAGCCTGCCTTGATCATAAGATCAGTGGCTCCTTTGGTCTTTGCCGACGCCGCGTGGGCAAT
>JAKAZJ010000311.1 GCA_021826565.1 Pseudomonadota bacterium
CGGCAGGCTTAGCGCGCGGGCAGGGGGCGTCAAGCATCGGTTGCTTGGCCGCTCAGCAGGGGGGGGGGCAGCGGGGCGCGTTGCAAAGTGCAACACGACCCCGCCGCCCCTGGCGCGCGCCAGGCCTGCGTGATTAGGTGCCGCGGGAGTTTGGCACCCAGGGAGGCCGCATGAAATCACTCCGCCGCGCCGCCCTCGCGGCCGGCCTGATCTTGCCTGTCGGCGCGCTGCTCGGCTGGATCTCGCTTACCCGCGCCCCGGCCGCGCCCGCATCGGCCGAGCCCGCCATCCCCGTCACCCTGGGCACCGTCATCGCGCGCACCCTGCCGGTGCTGCTGCGCGGCATCGGCACCGTCCAGGCCGACAATACCGTCACTGTGCGGTCCCGCGTGGACGGTCAGATCGTCGGCGCAGATTTCACCGAGGGTCAGGAGGTTCCGGCCGGCAAGCTTCTGTTCCAGATCGACCCGCGCCCCTACGCCGCCTTGCTCGCCGGCGCCACGGCGGCGCGCGCCAAGGACGAAGCACAACTGCAAGCCGCCGAGGCCGATCTGGCGCGCTACGCCCATCTGCTGCATGGCGGCTTCCAGAGCCGGCAGAGTTACGACCAGCAGAAGGCGCTGGTGGCGCAGCTTCATGCCGCGATCGCCGGTGACCAGGCGCAGATCGCGACCGCAAGACTGAATCTGGATTTCACCCGCATCCGCGCCCCGATCGCGGGGCGGCTGGGCGCGCAACTGGTGGATGTCGGCAACATGATCCGCGCCAGCGACAATACGGCGCTGGTGACCATCGCGCAGGTGCGCCCGATCTTCGTGAGCTTTGCGCTGCCGCAACAGGACCTGGATGCGATCCGGCGCAACCAGGCGCACGCGCCCCTGGTGGTGGAAGCGCGCTCGCGCGACGACAAACAGGTGCTGGCGCGCGGGCAGCTCCGCTTCATCGACAACCTGATCGACCCGGCGACCGGCACCATCCGCATGAAGGCGCGCTTCGCGAACGCTCACGAACGCCTGTGGCCGGGCGAATTCGTCAACGTCCGGCTGACCCTGACCGAGCGGCGCAACATGCCTACGGTCCCGGCCGAGGCCGTGCAGCAGGGACCGGACGGATGGTTCGTGTATGTGGTCGGGCCAGATGATACCGTGCGCCGGCGCGCGGTGAAGCTGGCGATGATGGAGGACGGGGTGGCCGCGATCGCCACTGGCCTGACGCCCGGCCAGCGCGTGGTGGTGGACGGACAGTACCGCCTGACCGAGGGGGCGAAGATCGCGCCGCGTGCGCCGGGCCACCCCGGATGAACATCTCCGCCCCGTTCATCCGCCGGCCGATCGCAACCTCGCTGCTGATGCTGGGCATCCTGGTGTTCGGCGTGGTGGCCTATCTGCTGCTGCCGGTCGCGGCGCTGCCGAACGTGGATTTCCCCACCATTACGGTGACCGCGAATTACCCCGGTGCCAGCCCGCAGACCATGGCCTCGGCGATCGCCACCCCGCTGGAACAGCAGTTCACCGGGATCGAAGGTCTGGCGCAGATGACCTCGTTGTCCGGCGTGGGTACCACCACCATCACCCTGCAATTCGCGCTGGACCGCAATATCGATGCCGCGGCGGAAGACGTGCAGACCGCGATCAACGCGGCGTCGGGTCTGTTGCCGCAGGATCTGCCGAGCCCGCCCACCTACCGCAAAGTGAACCCTGCGAATTTCCCGGTGTTGATCTACGCCGTGCATTCCAATGCGATTCCGGTCTATCGCCTGGACGATTACGCCAACACCATCCTGGGGGAGCGGCTGTCCACGGTCCCCGGTGTGGGCGAGGTGTTCATCTTCGGCCAGAAACAATACGCCGCGCGGGTGCAGGTGAACCCGGGCGCGCTGGCGGCTCTCGGGATCAGCCTGGAAGACGTGCGCACCGACCTGGCGGCGGCGACCGTCAATCGTCCGAAAGGCGAGATCGAGGGTCGTAACCGCGTCACCGCGCTGGATACCAACGACCAGATCTTCAACGCGCATGGCTTCCGCCGCCTGGTGATTGCCTATCACAACGGCGCGCCGGTGCGGCTGGGCGCCGTCGGCGACGTGGTCAATGCGGTGGTGAACACCCGCCTCGGCGCGTGGTATGACAACATGCCGGCCGAAGGGATTGCGATCCAGAAGGCACCCGGGGCCAACACCATCGCGCTGGTGCATCAGATCAAGACGCTGCTACCGCAGCTGGCGAAGTTGATTCCGCCATCGGTGCATGTCGATCTGGTCTCCGACCGCTCGGTGGTCACCACCGCGGCGGTACACGACGTCGAATTCACCATGGGGTTGACCACCGTGCTGGTGGTGGTCGTGATCTTCGTGTTCCTGCGCAGCTGGCGCGCCACTTTCATCCCCAGCGTGGCGGTCCCGCTATCGCTGCTGATCACCTTCGCGGTGCTGTATGTGGGCGGCTACAGCCTGGACAATATCTCGCTGCTCGGGCTGACCATCTCGGTGGGATTCGTGGTGGACGACGCGATCGTGATGATCGAGAATATCGTCCGCTACATCGAGGAGGGCATGGACCCGTTTGCCGCCGCACTGAAAGGCGCAGGGCAGATCGGGTTCACCATCATCTCGATCACCTTCTCGTTGATCGCGGTATTCATCCCGCTGTTCTTCATGGGCGGTATCATCGGCCGGCTGTTCCGCGAATTCGCGGTGGCGGTCGCGGTCGCGGTGATGGCCTCGGCATTCATCTCGCTCACCCTGACACCGGTGCTGTGCGCGCGCCTGCTGCGCCACGAGGGGCTGCATCCGGCCGGCTGGTTCGCGCGTGGCGCCGAGCGCGGCTATCAGGCGGTGTTGCGCGTCTATGACCGCGGGCTGGTCGCCGTGTTCCGCCATCAGCGCATCGCCCTGTTCGCCACCTTGGCGTTGATCGTGGTGACGGTCGGATTGTACGCGGAAATCCCGAAGGGCTTCTTTCCGCAGCAGGACACCGGGTTCGTGTTCGGCGAGATCGACACGCGCCAGGATGCCTCGTTCCCCGCGACCGCGGCGGTGATGCACAAGGTCGTGGCGATCGTGCAGCATGATCCGGGCGTGGCGGCGGTGTTCTCGCTGGCTGGCGCATACAGCTACAATCCGGGGGAGAACACGGCGCGGGTATTCTTCTCGCTCAAGCCGTTCGATCAGCGCCGCGATACCGCCGCACAGATCGTCGCCCGGCTGCGACGCAAAGTGGCGGCGGTACAAGGCGCCAAATTCTTCATGCAGGTGCCGCAGAATATCACCGTCGGCGGACGACTGGCGCGCACGCAGTACCAGTACACGATGACCGATACGGATCTGGACCAGTTGGACCACTGGGCGCCGATCCTGGAGCGGGGTATGCACGGCCTGCCTGCGTTGCAGGACGTGGCTTCGGACCAGCAAAGTGCCGCAGCGCATCTGGCGATCACGATCGACCGGGCGGCGGCCTCGCGCCTCGGCGTGTCGGTCAACGCGATCGACCAGACGCTGTATGACGCATTCGGTCAGCGCCAGGTGGCGACGATCTATACCGCCACCAATCAATACAAGGTGGTGCTGGAAGTCCAGCCGCAGTTCCAGAACAACCTGGCGGCGCTGACCAAGATTTTCATCCCCGGCAGCGGCGGGACGATGGTGCCGCTCGGGGCGGTGGCGCATCTGTCGCGCACCGTGGAGCCACTGACGATCAGCCATCAGGGCGTGTTTCCGGCCGTGACCCTGTCGTTCAACCTTGCGCCGGGGGCGGCGCTGGGCCAGGCGGTGGACCAGATCAACCGGCTGGTGGCCCGGCTGGGCGCGCCGGCGACGTTGCAAGGATCCTTCCAGGGCACCGCGCAGGCGTTCCAGGCCTCGCTGTCCTCGATGCCGCTGTTGATCGCGGCGGCGATCTTGGTGGTCTATATCGTGCTGGGGATGCTGTACGAAAGCTACATCCACCCGATCACCATCCTGTCCGCGCTGCCCGCCGCCGGCGTCGGCGCG
>JAKAZJ010000312.1 GCA_021826565.1 Pseudomonadota bacterium
CAGCACCACCAACCCGATCTGGGAATAGAGATCGAGCGATAAGCCGCCGATGCCGATGCCGACAAACGCGCCCATGATCCCGACCACCACCGACAGCAGCACCGGGATCGGGATGGTCCAGCTCTCGTACAGCCCGACCAGGAACAGATACGCGAACAGCACCGCGATCCCCAGGATCGCCCCGGTCTGCCCGGCCGCCAGCTCCTCCTGATAGGCGGTGCCGGTCCATTCGAAGCCGTAGCCCGGGGGCAAGGTTTTCGCCGACAGCTGCGCCATCTCGGCCAGCGACGTGCCGGACGATACACCCGGCGCCGGCCCGCCATTGATGATAATCGCGCGATAGTTGTTATAGCGCGTAATGACCTGCGGCCCGGTCACCACGCGCAGGGACGCGATCGAGCGCAGCGGCACCATCTGGCCTCGATTGTTGCGTACGAAGATCTTCCAGATCGCGTTGACGTTGTTGCGGTCGTTCGGCTCACCCTCAATGTTCACCTGCCAGGTGCGGCCATAGAGGTTGAAATTGTTGACGTAGATCCCGCCCAGCGTCGCCTGCAACGCGGTGTAGACATCGGACAGGCTGAGCCCCAGCGCCGCCGCCTTGGCCCGATCGACCTCCAGGAACAGCGACGGATTGGTGGCGGTGTAGGTCGAGAACACACGCGAAAGCTTGGGGTCCCGGTTCGCCGCCGCCACCAGTCCGCCCATGACCTGGCCGTTCTTGACCGGGTTCTGTCCTTCCAGTGCCTCCAGCACGTACTGGAACCCCGATCCTGTCCCCAGGCCGATGATCGGCGGCAGGTTGAACGGGAAGATCACGGCGGAACGGATCCGGCTCACCGCGCCGAAGGTGTGTCCGATCACTGCCTCCACCGAGTTTGCGACCCCGGCCCGATCGGCGAACGGCTTCAGATGTGCCACCACGAAGGCGGAGTTCGATTCCTGCACCCCGCCATCGAGCAGCGAGAACCCGATGATCGACAGCGTCTCGTCGATTTGCGGCATCTTGCGCAGCAGATCGGTCACGCGGGTTGCCACCGCCGCCGAGCGTCCGACCGAAGCGCCGTCCGGTAGCTGGATTGCGACGAAGAACGCGCCCTGATCTTCCTCCGGCAAGAACCCGGACGGCGTGTGCGCCGACAGCCATCCGGCGCCGGCGGCAACCACGCCGACCAGCACCAGGCCCAGGATCGCCACCCGCACCAGCCGGCGCACCACCGCGGCATAGCCGCCGCGCACCCGGTCGATCCCGCCCATCACCCAGCCGAGCGGTCCCCGCGGCGTCCCGTGGTGGCGCAGGAACACCGCGCACAGCGCCGGCGACAACGTGAGCGCGCAGGTGGCCGAGATCAGCATCGCGAAGGTCATCGTCACCGCGAACTGGCGGAACAGAATGCCCGACAGCCCGGGAATGAACCCCACCGGCACGAACACCGACAGCAACACCAACGAAATCGCGATGATCGGCCCGGTGATCTGGCGCATCGCCTTGTCGGTGGCCTCGGCGGCGGTCAGATGTGGCTCCTCCCCCATCACGCGCTCGACATTCTCCACCACCACGATCGCGTCATCGACCACGATGCCGATCGCCAGCACCATCGCGAGCAGGGTGACCGTGTTGACCGAGAAGCCCAGCGCGGTCAGGCCGGCGAAGGTGCCGATCAGGCTGACCGGCACGGCGATGATCGGGATGATCGTGGCGCGGACGTTGCCCAGGAACAGGAACACCACCAGCACCACCAGCGCGAAGGCTTCCAGCAGGGTGGTCAGCACCTCGTGGATCGTGTCGGAGACGAAGGTGGTGGTGTCGTACAGGATGTTCGCGTGCAGCCCAGGCGGGAATTGCGCCTCCAGCCGCGCCAGGGTCGCGCGCACAGCCGCGGCGGTGGAGACGGCATTGGCCCCCGGCGAAAGATAGATGCCGATCGGCACCGCCGGCTGCCCGTTCAGCCGCGCCTCGCTGTCCATGTTCTGCGCGCCGAGCTCCACCGAAGCCACGTCGTGCAGCCGCAACACGGACCCGTCCGGGTTGGCGCGTATGATGATGTCGCCGAACTGCTTCGGCGTGACCAGGCGCCCCTGGGTCTGGAGGTTGAACTGGAATTGCTGGTTGTTCCCGATCGGCCGCGCGCCGATGCGCCCGATCGGCGCGACCACGTTCTGCGCCTGGATCGCCGTGACGATATCCCCGGGCGTCAAGCCCAGGGCGACCAGCTGGTCGGTGTGGAACCATACCCGCATCGAATAGTTCAGGCGCGAGAACAGATTGGCCTGCCCCACCCCGGGCGTGCGGGAGACCGCATCCAGCACGTGAATCAACACGTAGTTGGCGACGAACAGCGGCGTTTCCTGCGGCGTGCTGCCGGAAAACGCCACAAACATCAGGATGGCGGAGGATTTCTTCGCCACCGTCACGCCCTCGGCCTGCACCTCCGGCGGCAGTTGCGACAGCGCCGCCTGCACGCGGTTGTTGACGTTGACGGTATCGATGTCCGGGTTCGACCCCAGCGCGAAGCTGACCGCCAGCGAATAGCTACCGTCGTTGCCACTGGTCGATTGCATGTAGATCATGTGATCGGTGCCGTTCACCTGCGCCTCGATCGGCTCGGCGACGGCGGCTTCCACGGTCGCGGCCGAGGCACCGGGATAGCTGGTGGACACGATGACCTGCGGCGGCACGATGTCCGGCAACTGCGCCACCGGGATGCGCGTCATCGCGATCGCCCCGGCGATGGTAATGACGATAGCAATGACGATCGCCAGCCGCGGCCGGCGAATAAAGACCGAGGAGATCATCGCTTACCCGCCGCCCCCGCGAGCGAGGCGGCTGGCGTAGCCATCGGCGCGCTGGCTGGACCGGGCGCCACCACCTCCCCGGGGCGGACCTTCTGCAGCCCGTCCAGGATCACCATCTCACCTTTGCTCAGGCCGCTGGTGATCGTTGTCACGGTCGCGGTGGACTGGCCGGGCGTGATGCGGGTCAGCACCACCTTGTGCGCGGCACTGACGGTATAGACGTAATCGCCCTGCTGGTCGGTCATGACCGCCGCGCGCGGGATCGCAAGCAACGAGATCGGCTGAGCACCTTGGACCATGACGGTGACGAACTCGCCGTCGACCAGTTCGCGCTCGGTGGCACCGCCGACTTTTACCGTGCTGATCGGCGGGTTGGCGATGACGCCGCGCAGGATCACCGTGTCGGTACTGGTCGAGACCGTGTTATCCACGAAATCGAGCTTGCCGACCTGGCTGTAGATCTGCCCGCCCGGCAGCTTGATGCGGATCCGGACGGCGCCGAAGCCGCCTGCCCCGGCATAACGGTGCCGCAGCGCCAGCAGGTCTGTGAGTGAGACCGGGAACACCACATCCATCGGGTCCTGGCTTACGATCGTCGTCAGCGTGCCCGAGCTCGGCGAGACCACGTTGCCCACCGAGACCGCGCTGCGGCCGATCTTGCCCGCAATCGGCGCGGTGATCTGCGTGTAATCCAGGTTGATCTGCGAGGAACGAAGCTGCGCCTCCGCCGCCTGCACCGCGGCGACATCGGACAGCATCGTCGCGCGGGCAGAATCAAGCAACGATTGCTGACCGGCGGGCGTGTGGATCAGGGATTGAGCGCGGTTGAACGCCAGGGTCGCGTTCTGCAGCTGCGCCTTGGCCTGCGCCACAGCAGCCTGTTTGGCCGCCAGGTCGGCCTGGAACGGACCGCGTTCCAGACCGTAGAGCAGCTGGCCCTTGGCAACTTCCGAGCCTTCGACGAAGTCGCGGCGCTCCAGGAACGCAGTGACGCGGGCGACCAGCGCCACGCGATGCTGCGCCTGGATGCGGCCGACATATTGCGAAGTCTCGGTGATCTGCCGCGGCGTGGCCTGCACCACACCGACCGAGGGCGGGCCATGGGGCGGCATCTGCGCCGCGGCGGGCGGGGCTGGCAGGGCCAAAGCGGCGCACGCCAACGCGGCCAACCCCAAAGCCGCAAACCTT
>JAKAZJ010000313.1 GCA_021826565.1 Pseudomonadota bacterium
CCAGCACCTCATCGCCCGGCGTCAGGGGCGCCGAGCGGAGCACCGCGTTGCAGGCCTCGGTGGCGTTGGTGACGAACACCAGGTCTTCATCCCGGGCGCCGAGAAACCCGGCCAGACCGGCGGCGGCGTCGCGCAGCCTGCCCGGGAGTTCGGCGCGCATGAAGCGGTTCGGCTGGGCTTCCATGCTTGCCTGGATCGCCGCCTGCGCGGCCAGGACCACGCGCGGGGTGGCACCATAGGCGCCGTGGTTCACGGTGACGAAACCGGGATCGAGCGCCCATTCGGCCCGCATCGCACTGTGCTGGTGGTGATCCATCCTGTCCTCCGTGGCGCCCCGACAGGCCGCCTGGACCCGCGGCACGCAGCATCGGGGCATAAGCCTGCCAGGGAAAGTGCGAAACGCGGGTATGGGTCGGGCGAAAATCGGCATCCGTCCCGCCGCCCGTAACGCTTGCTCCGGCGCAACGGTCCCGATAGGGTTGCGCGTCACTTACGGGGTCCCTGCCATGGCCGCCGCGCGACCGGCCGCCGCCGCCCTCACGCCCGCCGAGCTTGGCGTGCTGCTCGATCGCGCCGGCCTCACGCTGAACCCGGGGCAGGTCGCCGACCTGGTGCTGGTCTGGCGCCAACTGGCCGGGATGGTGGCGCAGCTGCCGCGCGACCGGAAGCTGGCCGACGACCAGGCCTATGTCTTCCGCTTGCCAGTGCCGGACGCCACGCCCCGGCACGCCGCCCCCCGCTTGGCCGCACCCCGACTGGCCGCTCCCCGACTGGCCGCACCCCGCCCGGCGGCGGCGAAGCCCCCGGCCCGGCCCCGCGCCAAGCGCCCGCCGGCCGCCAAAAAGAAGCGATGACCCCCCTCACCATCGCCGAGGCGGCGCGTCTGATCGCCGCCCGCAAGCTCGGCCCGGTCGAGCTGGCGCGCGATCTGCTGGCCCGCATCGCCGCGCTGGACCCAGTGCTGAACGCCTTCATCACCGTCACCGAACGTCAGGCGCTGACCGCCGCCCGCGCCGCCGAACGGCAGCTGGCCGCGGGGACGAAGCATCGGCTGCTCGGCATCCCGCTCGGCCTGAAGGACATCTACGAGACCGCGGGCATCCTGACGACCGCCCATTCCCGTCTGCTCGCCGACAACATCCCGACGACGGACGCGGAAACAGTGCGCCGGCTGCGCGCCGCCGGCGCCGTGATCCTGGGCAAGCTCGCCACCCATGAGTTCGCGATTGGCGGGCCGGCGCTGGATCTGCCCTGGCCGCCGGCGCGCAACCCGTGGGACCCGAAGCGCTTCACCGGCGGCTCCAGCTCCGGCTCCGGCGCGGCGGTGGCGGCCGGACTGGTGCTGGGGGCGACCGGGTCGGACACTGGCGGGTCGATCCGCCTGCCGGCGGCCTATTGCGGCATCGCCGGGCTGAAACCCACGCCGGGCCTGGTCTCCCGCCGCGGCGTGATCCCGCTGGCGCCCAGCCTGGACACCGCCGGGCCGATGGCCTGGACCGCCGAGGATTGCGCGATCCTGCTGGAAACCCTCGCCGGGCACGATCCGGCGGACCCGGCCTCGGTCGCGGCCCCGCGCGTGGCCTATGCCACCGGTCTCGGCGCGTCGTTGAAGGGCCTGCGTGTCGGCGTGCTGCGCCGCTTCTTCGAACGCGACGCCCCGGCCACCCCGGAAACCCTGCGCCTGATGGCCGAAACCGAACGCCTGCTGCGCGCGCTCGGCTGCGTGGTGGAAACCGTCGAGCCGCCGCCGCTGGCCGACTACAACGCCGTCGGCCGGGTGCTGATCTGCGCCGAAGCCTACGCGCTTCACGAAGCCCGTCTGAAGACGCGGCTCGCCGATTACTCGCGCGCGTTCCGCGTGCGTGTCCTGGGCGGCGCGCTGCTGACCGCTGCCGACTACATCGCCGCGCAGCGCCGTCGCACCGAGCTGATCGCCGCCACCGCCGCCCTGTTCGCCCGCCACGACATCCTGCTGTCCGTTCCCACCCCGGGCGCGGCGCCGCTGCTGACCGAGCAGCGTCCCGATGACGGCTTCGCCCGCCCGTTCCTGACCACCGCGGCCAATGTGGCGGCGGTGCCGTCCCTGGTGGTCTGCGGGGCCTTCACCGCCGCCGGCCTGCCGCTGGGGGTCGAGCTGATGGGACGGCCCTGGGACGAGGCGACCGTGCTGCGCGTCGGGCACCAGCTGGAGACAGCGGCCGGCACCCGCGCGCGGCGGCCTCAGGTAGCGATCGAGTAGCCGCCATCCACCGGGATCGCCGTCCCGGTCACGAAATCCGATCCCTTCCCGGCCAGGAATACGGCCACCCCGGACAGATCCTCGGGCACCCCCCAGCGGCCGGCCGGCGTGCGGGCGGCGACCCGATCCTGCAAGCCCTCCACCTGGCGGCGCGCGGTCCGGGTCAGATCGGTGTCGATCCAGCCCGGCAGCACCGCGTTCACCTGGATGTTGTCCTTCGCCCAGGCGGTTGCCAGCGCCCGGCTCATTTGCACGATCCCGCCCTTGCTGGCGGCGTAGGGCGTGGCATAGGGCGCGCCGAACAGGGTCATCATCGAGCCGATATTGATCATCTTCCCCCCGCCCGCCGCGACCATCGCGGGATAGGCGGCCTGGGAGCACAGGAACGCCCCGGTCAGGTTGGTGTCCAATACGTGATGCCACTCGGCTTCGGTGAAATCCTGCGGCATCTTGCGGATCGAGGTGCCGGCGTTGTTGACCAGGATATCCAGCCGGCCGAACCGGGCGATGGTCTCGGCCACCAGATCGCGGCAGGCCGCGCCCTTGGTGACGTCGGCGGCGATGAAGGCGGCGTTCGGCCCCAGCGTGGCCAGCGCCGCCGTGGCCTTGCCCGCGTCGCGCCCGGACAGCACCACGCGCGCGCCGGCGCCCGCCAAACCCCGCGCCATGCCCAGGCCGATGCCGCCGTTGCCGCCGGTGACGATCGCAACCTTACCGGTCAGATCAAAGA
The DNA here is from genome assembly GCA_021826565.1 of Pseudomonadota bacterium. The sequence goes on from JAKAZJ010000313.1 coordinate 2,970, forward strand.
GATTCACGACGTGTTCCCCCCATGTTGCCCGCCCGCGCCCTTGGCGCCGGCCGGGACGGATGCAATAAGCGCGACCGATGCGCTACCTGTACCATCTTCCGCTGTCCCCCTTTTCGCGCAAGGTCCGATTGCTGCTGGCCGAAAAGCGCCTGCCGTTCGAGTTGCGGGTCGAGAAAGTGTGGGAACGCCGCAGCGAATATCTGGACCTGAACCCGGCCGGCACCGTCCCCACCCTGCTGGAAGACGGCGGCCTGGCGATCCCGGATTCCACGGTCATCGCCGAGTATCTGGAGGAAGCCTACCCGGACACCTCGCTCCTCGGCCGCGGCCACGCGGAGCGGGTGGAAGCCCGCCGCCTGGCCGCCTGGTTCGACGGCAAGTTCTACACCGAGGTCACCGATCGGCTGCTGGGCGAGAAATACATGAAGCGCCTGACCGGGCGCGGCAATCCGGACGCCGGCGCGCTGCGTGCGGGTTATGCCGCGCTGGGGCCGCATCTGGATTACGTCGGCTGGCTGAGCGAGACCCGGACCTGGCTCGCCGGGAGCGCGATCTCACTGGCCGATTTCGCCGCCGCCGCGCAGCTTTCGGCACTGGACTATATCGGCGAGATCGACTGGCACACGGCGCCGGCGGCCAAGGAATGGTACGCGCGGATGAAATCCCGCCCGTGCTTCCGCGGGCTACTGGCCGATCGGGTGCCGGGGCTGACCCCGCCGGCTCATTACGCCGATCTGGATTTCTGAACGCGACCCGGCGAGCCGGCGCTCACGACAACGCCCGCAGCGCCGTCCGCAGGAGATCGGCCTCACCCGCCACCGCCTCGATCGCCGCATGGGTTGCCCGCCACACCGGCACGGCGGCGGCCAGTGCCGCACGGCCATCTTCGGTCAAGCGCAGCAACTGACGCCGTCCGTCGGCCGGGTCCGCGCCGACCGCGACCAGGCCGCGCCGCCGCAGCGGCTTCACATTCGCGGTCAGGGTGGTGCGATCCATCGCCAGCAGCGCCGCCAC
>JAKAZJ010000314.1 GCA_021826565.1 Pseudomonadota bacterium
AACCTGATCCTCAACGCCGAACCCGACAGCGCCGCGGCCGAGCATTTCCACCTGCACGGCCCCTCGGTCTGCGCCATGGCGTTCCGGGTCGATGACGCGGCGCGGGCGGAGGCGCGCGCCGCCGCCCTGCTCGCGCCCCCCTGGCACGAGCGCACCGGCGCCGGCGAGCGCCAACTGCCGGCGGTGCGCGCCCCCGACGGCACCCTGATCTTCCTGGTCGGTCCCGACGCCCCCGGGCGGAGCCTCTACGAAGACGATTTCGTGCTGGACCCGACGCTGGCCGCGCCGCCGCCGCTGCTGGAGCGCATCGATCACCTCGCCCAGGCGCTGCCGGCCGGGCGGATGGACAGTTTCGTGCTGTTCTACAAGGCGGTGTTCGGCCTGCTGCCGCAGGCGCTGGTGGAGATGGCCGACCCGTACGGGCTGATCCGCTCGCGCGCGCTGGTCGATGCGGCGGGAACCATCCGCCTGCCGCTCAACATCTCGGAAAGCCGGGAGACCGCGACCGGGCGCTTCGTCTCCGCCTATGCCGGCGCCGGGGTGCATCACATCGCCTTCGGCTGCGCCGATATCGGGGCCACGGTGGCCGGGTTGCGCGCCCGCGGGGCGCGGATGCTGCCGGTGCCGCCGGCCTATTACGAGGATCTGGCAGGTCGGCTCGATGTGGCGCCCGCGGAACTGGAACGGCTGCGCGGGCTCGGCCTGCTGTATGACCGCGACGAGGGCGGCGCCTATTACCAGGCCTATACCGCCGCCTTCCAGGACCGCTTCTTCTGCGAGATCGTGCAGCGCGACGGCTATGGCGGGTTCGGCGCCGCCAACGCCGGCGCGAGACTGGCCGCGCAGGCGCAGCGCCGCGCCGATTCCGAACTCGCCGCCCGGCTTGCCCTGCTGTAGGAGTCCCGCCCATGTCCACCTTCCAGTCGCTGCGCTGCGAGATCGCCGATCATATCGCGATCGTCACGCTCGATCGTCCGCCGGTGAATGCGCAGCAACGCGCCACCCAGGACGAGATCGCGCTCTGCTTCGATGAATTGTCCGACACGCCGGCGGCGCGAGTGGTGATCCTGACCGGGGCGGGGCGGGTGTTCTCGGCCGGGGCCGACATCAAGGCGCGCGCCGCCGCCGCGCCGGTGCCGGGCGGGGACCGCCAGCACCTGCGCAGCGCGCGGGAAAGCTATCACGCCATCATGGAATGCGCGAAGCCGGTGATCGCGGCGATCAACGGTCCGGCGCTGGGCGCGGGCCTGGCGCTGGTGGCCAGCTGCGACATCCTGCTGGCCGCCGAGGAGGCCCAACTCGGCCTGCCGGAGGTCACCGTCGGGCTGATGGGCGGGTGCCGGCACGCCATGCGCCTGCTGGGCCATTCCGCGGTGCGCCGGATGATGTTCACCGGGGAGCGGCTGAGCGGGGCCGAGCTCTACCGCCGCGGCGTGGTGGAGGCCTGCGTCCCGCTGCCCGAGCTGATGCCGGCGGCGCGCGCCATCGCGGCGCGGATCGCCGCCCTCAGCCCGACCGCGGTGCGGATGGCCAAGCATTCGCTGAACACCATCGCCGAGATGTCGCTGCGCGACGGCTACCGGTTCGAACAGGACATGACCATGGCGCTGTCGCGGACGCCGGATGCGATGGAGGCGAAGCGGGCGTTCCTGGAAAAGCGTGCCCCGGTGTTCCGCGACGCCGAGTGACATTCCGCTTGCCTTCCTCCTTCTCCCGCGCTATCAATGCCATCACTGCTATCATTCCTGCGGGGGTCCCGCAATGTCCGCCAGCCTCAGCGTCCGCAATCTGGAGCCTGAGATCGTCGGCCGGCTGAAGCGCCGCGCGGCGGCGCATGGTCGGTCGGCCGAGGCCGAGTTGCGGGAGATTCTGCGCACCGCCCTGGCCGGGGAGCCCGAGCCCGGGTTTGCCGATCTTGCCGCCGAGTTGCGGGCCCTGACCGCCGGGCGCCGGCACACGCCGGCGGAGGTTCTGCTGCGCGACGCGCGTGACGGGCGTTAGCGGTGGCCGCCTATGTGGTGGATGCCTCCGTCGCGATCAAATGGGTGATCCCCGAACCGGGCACCGAGGCGGCGCTCGCGTTGCTGGGCCATGAGCTGATCGCGCCCGATCTGTTGGTCGCGGAGTGCGCCGATATCCTGTGGCGCAAGCAGCGGCTGGGAGAGATCAGCGCGCGCGAGGCGGGGCTGGCGGCACGGCTGCTGGAGCGGGCCGAGATCGACCTGGTGCCGATGCGCCGGTTGCTGGACCGCGCGACCGCGCTGGCGATCGCGCTGGGTCATCCGGCCTACGATACGACCTACCTGGCGCTGGCGGAAACGACCGGGCGCGCCTTCGTCACCGCGGATCTGCGACTGGCCCGCAACGCCGCCGGCGGCACGGCGCGGGTGCTGACCCTGACCGATTTTACCGCCTTATAGCACGCCCCAACCGTCCCAACCCCGGAGCCCCGATGCGCGACTTTCACCTCCCTGGCCGCAGTCAGGTCTATGCCACCCAGGCAATGGCGGCCACCTCCATGCCCGCCGCCACCCTCACCGCGCTCGATGTCCTGCGCGCCGGCGGCAACGCCCTCGACGCCGCGGTCGCCGCCGCCGCCGTGCTCTGCGTGATCGAACCCCAATCCACCGGCATCGGCGGGGATTGCTTCTGCCTCTACGCCCCCGCCGGCGCCGGCAAGGTGATCGCCCTCAACGGCTCCGGCCGCGCCCCCGCCGCCGCCAGTATCGACTGGTATGAATCGCACGGCATCGCCGAGATCGAGAACACCTCGGCCCATTCCGTTACCGTCCCGGGCGCGATCGACGCCTGGGCCACGCTGCTCGCCGCGCATGGGCGCAAGGGGCTGGACGAGCTGCTCCAGCCGGCCATCCGCTTCGCCGCCGAAGGCTGGCCGGTCGCCGACAAGGTCGCCTGGGACTGGGCCCGGCTGGAAGGCAAGCTGCGCCGCAACGATGCCGCCCCGTTCCTGCCGGACGGCGCCGCGCCGCGCCCGGGCACGATCTTCCGCCAGCCCGCCCTGGCGGAAACCCTGCGCCTGATCGCCCGCCACGGTCCCAAGGTGTTCTACCAGGGCGCGGTGGCGGCCGACATGGTCGCCGCGCTCCGCGCCCGCGGCGGGCTGCACACCGAGGAGGATTTCGCCGCCGGCCTCGGCGGGGCGAATTTCGTGGACCCGATCACCCTCGCCTGGCGCGGGTTCGATGCGTATCAATGCCCGCCCAACGGGGTCGGGGTGGCGGCGCTGATGATGCTCGGCATCCTCGACGGGCTGCCCACCCCGCCCGACGGCCCGATCTCCGCGCTGCGCTTCCACCGCCATATCGAGGCCGCCCGGCTCGCCTACCGCGACCGCAACGCCTTCGTCGCCGATCCGTTGCAGGTGGACGTGCCGGTGCGCCACCTGCTGGACCCCGCCTATCACGCCGCGCTGCGCGCCCTGATCGACGACCGCGCCGCGCTGCGCGATCTGCCCGCCGCCGGCGAGGCGGTGCTGCCGCGCCACCGCGACACCGTCTATCTCTGCGTCGTGGACCGCGACGGCAATGCGTGCAGCTTCATCAACTCGCTGTTCGAGGGATTCGGCTCCGGCATCCTGGCGCCGGGATCGGGCGTGATGCTGCAGAACCGCGGCTTCGGCTTCCGCGTCGAACGCGGCCATCCGAACTGCATCGCGCCAGGCAAGCGCCCGCTGCACACCATCATCCCGGGGATGCTGATGCGGAACGGCGAGGCGGTGATGCCGTACGGCGTGATGGGCGGGTTCTTCCAGCCGATGGGCCATTCGCTGTTCCTGACCAATCATTTCGAGTTCGGCCTCGATATCCAGGAAGCGATGGACGCGCCGCGGCTGATGCCGATCGGCGGCAAGGTGCAGGTGGAACGCGGCATCCCGCCGGCGATCTGCGACCAGTTGAGCCGGCTCGGTCACACGCTGGAACTGGTCGAGCGGCCACATGGCGGCGCCC